>JAJUFW010000403.1 GCA_029263555.1 Alphaproteobacteria bacterium | reverse complement strand
GTGGAGCGGGTGGAGACGCCCTCCGGGCAGGCGATCGAGGAGTTCCCGCCGCGCGCGCGCCGGGACGTCTCGGTGTCACCGGAGACGCTCGGCATCCTGCGCCCTCTCCTGGAAGAGAACGCGCCGCTGCTGGTCACGGTCGAGGCCCAACCGAAGGACGACGACTGGCGGCTGACGGCGACCGGGGTGGAGGCCCTGGACCAGGCGATCGCCCGGGCAGGCGCCCATTTCAAGGTGTTCCTGAACGATGGCGCGGCGGTGGCGCCGCTACGCGCGACGCTTGAGCGTGAAGGGACGGGGAAGGGAAGGGTGAGCATCTTCGTGCCCATACCGCCCTCTCGCGAGGCAGAGATCACGCTGCCGGGGGGCTATGCGATTTCGGCCCGCGGCCGCGCCGCGCTCAAGGCCATCCCCGGCGTCATAGACGTGGTCGAGCTCTGACGAAGCGGGGACGGCGGAATTGGCGCGATCTGTCCGGTTGGCACGGGACTTCGGCCTCGTCTGCGGCAATCTGCCGACGGGTCCGGGCAACGCCCTGACGGACGTTCCGGGCGTCCGGGTCGGGCACCGGACGATCGTCCGGGACGCGCTTCGGACGGGCGTCACGGCGGTCCTGCCCCATGCCGGCAATCTCTACCGGTCGAAGGTCCTGGCCGCCGTCGAGGTCATCAACGGTTTCGGAAAAAGCGCCGGCCTCGTCCAGGTTGACGAGTTGGGAACGATCGAAACCCCCATACTTCTCACCAATACATTCGCCGTCGGCACCTGCTCGTCCGCGCTCATCCGTCATGCGCTGCGCGACAATCCCGACATCGGGCGGGAAACCGCGACGGTCAATCCGGTGGTTCTCGAGTGCAATGACGGCTGGCTGAGCGACATCCAGGCTCTGGCGATAGCGGAAGCCGATGCCCTGGCTGCCATCGAGGGCGCCGCCGAAGGCAGCTTCGAGCAGGGATCAGTCGGCGCCGGAACGGGGATGAGCGCGTTCGGCTTCAAGGCCGGGATCGGCACCGCGTCGAGGCGCATCGCCCTCGACGGGCGCGATTTCCATCTGGGCGTCCTGGTCCTTGCCAATTTCGGCCGCGCCGGCGATCTGATCCTTCCGGACGGGCGCCGGCCCAGGCCGCCGAAACCGGGGAAGACCCCGGTCGATGCGGTCGAGAAGGGGTCCGTGATCGCGATCCTGGCGACCGACGTGCCGCTCGATTGCCGGCAGCTTCGTCGCGTAACCCGGCGCTGCGGCGCCGGGTTTGCCAGGCTCGGCGCCTTTTGGGGACATGGAAGCGGCGACATCGCGCTCGGCTTTTCGACCGCCTGCCGGATCGACCATGACGAAGGCCGCGACCTGATCGGGATCACGATCCTGAACGAGAACCGCATCGACCGGCTGTTCCAGGCCGCGGTGGAGGCGACCCAGGAGGCCGTTCTCAACGCACTCTGCGCCGCCCCGGCCATGGTCGGCCGCAACGGCCACCGGAGACCGTCCCTAGTCGACTGGCTGGATGGTTCGGTCAATTAGGCGGTCCTATACCCAAAATTAACCGGCTTTCCGGTATCAAGCGCCGGCAGGAAGGTCATCTTCCCGCCATAGCAACCCCAGCCGGAGCCGGAGCGTGTCACAGCAAGCCGATGCGATTGTCGTGCTGGGCTGTCGGCTGCGTCCCGGCGGGACGATCGGGCCCGCGCTTGGAAGGCGTCTTGCGCGCGGCATCGAGTTGTTCCAGTCGGGCGCGGCACCACGACTCGTCTTGAGCGGCGGTGGCACCGGCCCGGTTCCGGAGGCATCGGCCATGCAGGCTGTGGTGCTGGCGGCCGGAGTGCCCGAGACGGCCGTCCTGCTCGAACCCCGCTCGGCCGACACCCTCGGAAACGCAAGGGAGGTCGCAAGGCTTCTCCGTGCGCATGGTCTCGACAAGGTGATCCTGGTCAGCTGCGGCTACCATCTGCCGCGCGCCCGGTTCCTCTTCCGGGCGGCGGGCGTCCGGGTTGCGGCCTCGGCCGCTGCCGCCGCGGGCTCCCCGGCCCGCCGGACCTATGACCTGGCCAGGGAGGGCCTGGCCTGGCTCGTCCACATTCCGAAAGCGTTCCGGCTGCTGCTGGCCGCCTGAAGCGGCGGTGGCATCTGCCCCGGCCGACCGCCAGGCTTTCTTGAAGCAGTCCGCCTGCGACACCACATTATTGAAGTCTGGCCAGTAAGCGGGATCGGCCAGTGCGAACGGTGTGCCCGAAGCAGGGCGGGTTCGCGACGGCAAGACCGATCCGGAAAAGTCGACATGTAGCCGGGGCGGCCGTCAGGCCACTCCGATCGTTTAGTCATTGGGCCCTCCTTTCCAAGGGTCCCCCGGCAGGCCAGCACCATCCGGCCCGCAAAATTATCGTCGAAAGTGAGGACAGGACGTGGCCAAGGAAGATGTTATCGAGTTCGACGGCCTCGTCACCGAGGTCCTGCCGGAGGCCCGGTTCCGGGTATCGCTCGATGCCGGGCACGAGGTGCTAGCCTACGCCTCGGGAAAGATGAAGAAGAACCGGATCCGCATTCTGGTCGGCGACCGGGTCACCGTGGAGATGACCCCTTACGACCTGACCAAAGGGCGGATCAATTTCCGGCACAAGGACGAAAGAACCGCGTCGCCGGGCGGACAAAGGCGCCCGCCTCCCCAGCGCCGTCGTCGCTGATTCCTCCCACATACAAGGACACCGCCATGGTCGACCTTCGCAGCCGCCTGCCCGAACTGTCCGATGACGCCCTGGCCACCTTGCGCGGAAACGCCGAGCGGCTGTCGCGGGAAGGAACCGACAAGCAGCGGGCAGCAGCCGACGCCCTGCTGCCGGCGGTGCTAAATGAAATCGCCGGTCGGACGAAAGAGAAGAACGCCGCCCGCCAGGAACGCGCGCGCCAGCGCAAGCGCACGAAGTCGGCCTGACCTGGGCCCGCCGGCACCGCCGCATCGCCCCCTCACATCATCGGAGACCCGCCCTTTAAGGCCGATCCGGCGTTCCGTAGCGAACCGGACCGGGATCTTCCTTGTTAGCATCAATCGATAGCGTCGGAGGAACCGGTCATGAAGCTGCGAGGGATCTTTGCGGGTGCCGTATTTCTAGCGATCCCCCTCGCAGGCTCGGCGCCCGCACGCGCCGCGAACGTCGATTTGGCGCTGGTGCTGGCGATCGACGTGTCGTCGAGCGTCAACGAGGAACGGTTCCAGCTTCAGACCCGGGGCTACGCGGCAGCCTTCCGCAACCCCCTCGTTGCCGATGCCATCGCCCAGGGACCGGAAGGCGCGATCGCCGTCACCTACGTCCATTGGGCCGGCTACGGGCAGTTCCAGCAGGTGCTGGACTGGACAGTGCTGAGCGAAAGGGCCGACGTGGAACGCTTCGGCAGCGCCATAGCCGAGACCTCGAGGACGCTCACCGGCTCGACCTCGGTCAGCGGCGCGATCGATTTCTCGGCACGTCTTCTCAGAAATGCCGGCCACAACGCCCGCCGCCAGGTCATCGACATCTCCGGCGACGGCATGAACAATCAGGGCCGTCTCGCTTCCACTGCCCGAGACCAGGCGGTTGCCGCCGGGATCACCATCAACGGG
>JAJUFW010000723.1 GCA_029263555.1 Alphaproteobacteria bacterium | reverse complement strand
TGGCCCGTTCGCGATCGACATGTACCTACCCGCCCTGCCGGAGATCGGGCGAAGCCTCGGCGCCGAGGTCGGAGCGGTCCAGGCCAGCCTGACCGTCTTCTTCGTGATGCTGGGCCTCGGGCAGATCATCTACGGGCCGGTGTCCGACATGGTCGGACGCAAGCCGCCACTCTATTTCGGCCTGGTCGTCTTCGTCATCGGCAGCATCGGCTGCGCCTTCTCGGGCGACGTCGAAATGCTGGTGGCGTTCCGCGCCCTCCAGGGAATCGGGGCCTGCGCGGTATCGGTCATCCCCAGGGCGGTCGTCCGCGATCTCCACACCGGGAACGAGGCGGCCCGGCTCCTGTCGCTTCTGATGCTCGTCTTCAGCGTGTCGCCCATCCTGGCGCCGCTTGCCGGCAGCTTGGTGATCAGGTTCGCGGACTGGCGGGCGGTATTCTGGGTAGTCGGCGGGATCGCGGTGCTCGGCTTGTTCCTGACCGCATTCACCCTGCCGGAGACCCGGCCGGACACGATGCGCGTTGACAGCAGCTTCCGCAGCGCCGTCCGGGCCTATCGCGTGCTGCTGGCCGACCCGACCTATCTGGGGCTCAGCTTCATCGGCGCCTTCGGCTTTGCCGGATTCCTGCTCTATCTCGCCAATTCGTCCTTCGTCCTGATGGATCATTACGGCCTCACGCCGACGCAATACAGCCTTGCCTTCTCGGTCAATGCCGTCGCGTTCATCGGATCGGCGCAGTTCACCAGCCGGCTCGGCAGACGGTACGGCCTGGATCGGGTTGCAAAGGCCGCGGTCATGGGACATGCCGCGACGATACTGCTTCTCATGTCCCTCTACCTCGCGGGGATCGACAGGCTGGAAGTCCTGATCGCGCTGCTGTTCGTCAGCGCGGGCTTCCTGGGGCTCGTCCTGCCGGCGACCGGCGTTCTGTCGCTCGAGGAACACGGGGCCATTGCCGGGACCGCATCCGCGCTGATGGGCACGCTGCACATGACGACGGCCGCAGCGGTCGCCGCCTTCACAAGCCTATTCTTCGACGGTACGACGCTGCCCATGATCATGGGCATGGCGTGCTGCGCGGTCGCGACCCTGGTGCTCTCGCTGGCAACGCTCCGCCGCAGCATGGCGAAGCCGAAGCAGGAGGCGCCGGCCGAATAGGGCGGTCCTGCCGGTGCGAGCCGGTCCGCCTCAGGCCGAAAGTCGTCGAAGGGGCAGGGACAGGCGGATTTCCAGTCCTTCGGGGCGCCATTCCCGTCCGATGCTGCCGCCAAGCTGGCCGTCGACGATGCCCGCGGCAAGCATGCTGCCGAATCCTTGGGTCCTCGGCTCTCCCGCGAGGGTCGGTCCGCGGCTTTCGGTCCAGGTCAGACGCAGCTCGCCGCGGTTCAGCCGCCAGGCGACGTGCAGTGATCCGGCTGGTGTCGAGAGCGCCCCGTGTTTCGCGGCGTTCGTCGCGAATTCGTGAAGAAGAAGCGCCAGCGCGGTCACGGCGGGGCCGCCGACCGGCATCTCCGGCCCCTCTAGGGTGATGCGGGATGCCACGCCGGGGGCGGACTCCT
>JAJUFW010000353.1 GCA_029263555.1 Alphaproteobacteria bacterium | reverse complement strand
TACGTAATCCTCAGCGGGCTCGAAGGATCCGGTTGCCGGGCAACCGTCCCTTCGGGGGACCGCTGCCCCCAGGACAGAGCCTCGTCCGGAACGGGCTGCGCCGGACAAATCCCGCCCTTGGCGGCTGCATCGCGCTTGCGGTTGCCGCTGCGGCGCCCGGGCCCGCGCATGCCGACCGGGACGGCTTCTATATCCGCAACCAGGCCGAAACGTCGGTGACTGCCGTCTACGTCTCCCCCATCTTCAGCAAGCGCTGGCGCGACGACCGGCTGCCGGAAACGGTGGCGCCCGGGAGCGAGCGATGGGTCCCCGTCGAGACCCTGGGCGACAACGACTGCTTCTACGACATCCGCGTGGAGGATTCGCTGGGCCAGCCTTACGAGTTCTGGAGCGTCGATCTCTGCACGACGCGGATCGTGACCGTGCCCTGATCGTCAGCCGGGGCGCTGCCCGGAATAGACCGCGAACTGCCACCATTTGAAGCAGCAGTCGACCTCGACGAATCCGGCCTTCGCCAGCCAGTTCAGCTGATCCGGCAGCGTGGCGCAGCGGTCGAGCTTCATCCGCTCTTCCGCGGCCGCGATCTCGGCCGGGGTGCCGCCCAGGGCCGAGACGGCCTGCCGCCACAGGCGCCGGTCGCGCTCGGCCAGCGCCGGCGTGGCCGCCACTACCTGTTCGGCATTGACGAAGAGCCCGCCGGGCCGGAGCGCCGAGAGAATCCGGCCGAACAGTCCCCGCTTGTCGTCGTCCGTCAGGTGATGGATCGACAGCGCCGAGATCACGAGATCCCAGGGGCCGCCGAGGGGCGCGCGGGAATAGTCGGCGACCTCGAAGGTGACCGAGCCGTCTTCCGGAAACCGCAGCCGAGCCTGGTCCAGCATGGCTTCGGAGACGTCGACCAGATGCAGCCGGGCGCCGGGCAGCCGGTCGCGGACCAGGGCGGCGAAGAGCCCCGTTCCGGCGCCGAGGTCGAGAACCCTTGGCCGGTCCGCGCCACCCCAGGCGGCAACGACGTCGAGCGCCGCGCCGTAGAAGGCATCGAAGCAAGGGACGAGACGGCGACGCGCGGCATCGTATTCCCGGGCGGCCGCGCCGAACGCCTGCGCGGCGGATCGATAGGATGAAGGCAACTCGACCCCTCCGGCTTCCGGACTTCCGAGCCCGGAAGGTGGCGCCGGCAGCATCCTCGAGTAAACAGCGGAATTGTCACCAGAGCCCCGGCACAATCAGGGTCAGCCGCGGATTCCGCCGACCGCCGGCACCGATCGCAGGAACTCCACGATCGCCGCGCGGTCTTCGGGCGTCAGCCGGGAGGTCGTCTCCTCGATCACGCGGGCCATGCTGCCCCCGGCGAAATCGCCGTCGGGCAGCATCCCGAGTTCCAGAAAGAAGATAAGATCGTCGTCGCTCCAGTCGCCGATCCCGTCCTCCGGGTCCGGCGTGATGTTGGGCACGCTGCCCCTTCCCTCCGGCGCTTCGGGATTTCCGGCCAGCAAGCGGTCATGGTCCGGCCCGCCCAGAAGACCGCGCGGCGTGTGGCATTCGCCGCAATGCGCCAGGGTTCCGACCAGATAGGCGCCACGATTCCAGGAGGGTGGGCGCCCGGCATCGACAAGGGTCGCGCCCTCCTCGAAATAGAGCCACCGCCATACCGGAAGCAGGGAGCGCCAGCGAGAGGGGAGGCCCAGCTCGTGCGGCCGGTTCTCCTGCGCAGCCGGCGGGACGGTCCGGAGATATGCCCAGAGATCTGCCACGTCCCGGTCCGTCATGCCCGTATAGGAGGTATAGGGGAAGGCCGGATAGTAGGCGTAGCCCTCGGGCGAGATGCCCTGGCGCAACGCCCGCGCGAACTCCTCCTCCGTCCATCGGCCGATCCCGTGTTCCGGATCCGGCGTGATGTTAGGGCTGTAGAAGGTGCCGAAGGCGGTAGTGAG
This sequence comes from Alphaproteobacteria bacterium, assembly GCA_029263555.1. Classification (GTDB taxonomy): domain Bacteria; phylum Pseudomonadota; class Alphaproteobacteria; order DSM-16000; family Inquilinaceae; genus JAJUFW01. The sequence goes on along the minus strand of JAJUFW010000353.1, from coordinate 2,133 downwards.
CGCGGTTCCGCCCGCAAGCGGAGCCGCACCCTCCCCCCTCGCGGTGTGACAACTGGCGCAGCCGGCGGCGTGAAGGATGTAGGCGCCGCGCGCGACCGGATCGGCAGCGGCGGGATCGGGTTGCGGGCCCTGCGCCGCGACCGGGCAGGCGCAGGCGACGGCCAGAACGAGGAGGCAGGCCCGGACCGCCTGCCGCCCGATGCCGGCCGTGCCGTCAGTCGTCCCTTTCACGGTACTGTTCGTGGCAGCCGCCGCACGCCCGGCCAAGCTCGGCGAAGCTGCGGGCGATCGTCTCCCGGTCGCCCCCGTCGGCAGCGCTGGAGAAATCGGCTGCGGCCGCCTGCAAGGTGCGGATACGCTCAGCGAAATCCTCGGGCTGTTCCCAGATCGCCGGCAGGGCCTTGCTGTCGCCCACCCCGACGCCGGTGCCTTCGGGGAACAGTCCGGGCAGCCGTTCCGCTCCTTGCCGGATGACGGCCGCCGCCCTCCGGACGTCCCCGCCCGTCCCTGAACCTTGTCGGCCATCGGCCGGGAGGGCCTTGGAACTGGCGCCGAAGCTCTCCATCACGTCCTGCCGTTCCTCCACCTGAGCTTCAGGGTCCTGGCCGACGACGGCGGTGTGGACGAAAAGGATCATCGAGGCGGCGGCCATGGCGCAGAGCGCGGCCGGCTTCCTGGTGGCCCATTCGGTCATGACGTCGAGTTCCCGGCGCTGTTGTCCCAAACTGTCCGCCGGCAAAGTGGCGGTTGGCGCATAGACGCAGGCGGGGCATGAGTCGTTCCGGGATTAACAGTCCCACGGGTCAAGGGTTAACGGCCGGCGCCCTCCCCCGCGCGCCGACGATCCAGCACGACGATGTCGTAGGGCGGGCCGTCTTCACCTTCGGGGCCATGGGGCTGGCGGACGATCTCCTGCCATTCGACTGGGTCCAGAGTCGGGAAGCGGGCATCGCCGTCCGGCGCCGCGTGGACTTCCGTAAGATAGATCCGGTCGGCGCGGTCGAGGGCCTGCGCATAGATCTGCGCGCCGCCGATGACCATGATCTCCTCGACGGCCGAGGCTCGCGCCAAATCCCCGGCCAGACGAAGCGCGACCTCCAGGTCGTTGACCACATGCACGCCTTCCGCCTGGAAGTCCCGGGCGCGGGTGACAACGATGTTCTCGCGGCCCGGCAGCGGGCGGCCGATCGACTCATAGGTCTTGCGGCCCATGACCACCGGCTTGCCCATGGTCGTCGCCTTGAAGAACTTCAGGTCGCCGGAAATGCGCCAGGGCAGCCCCCCTTCCCGGCCGATGATGCCGTTCTCCGCCCTGGCGACGATCAGCGCGATACGCATGGGGCCGCCTCTTCCTCCCGATCAAGATGCCTCAAGGTATCCTAACGGCCTCCCGCCTCATACCGCGACGGGCGCGGGAATGTTCGGGTGGGGGTCGTAGCCGGACAGCTCGAAATCCTCGTAGCGGTAGTCGAAGATCGATTCCGGCCGGCGCCTAAGGCGGAGCGTCGGCAGCGGCCGCGGCTCTCTCGTGAGCTGCAGGCGCGCCTGCTCGACATGGTTCAGATAGAGATGAACGTCGCCGCCCATCCAGACCAGCTCGCCCGGTTCCAGGTCGCATTGCTGGGCCAGCATGTGGATGAGCAGCGCGGCCTCGCAGATATTCCAGCCGAGACCGAGGAAGGTATCGGCGCTGCGCTGGTAGAGGATCCCCGAAAGCTTTCCGTGGGCGACGTAGTACTGATAGGTCATGTGGCAGGGCGGCAGGGCCATCCGGTCCAGCTCGCCGACGTTCCAGCCGGTGAAGATGTGGCGGCGGCCGTTCGGATTCGACCGCAAGCCGTCGACCAGCAGCGCGATCTGGTCGATGACGCGCCCGTCCTTCGCCTCCCAGGCCCGCCACTGCTTGCCGTAGACGGGGCCAAGCTCGCCCGTCTCGTCCGCCCATTCGTCCCAGATCGTCACGCCGTTTTCGCGGAGATAGGCGATGTTGGTGCTGCCGCTGAGGAACCACAGCAGCTCGTGCACCGCGCCCTTGAAGAAGATCCGCTTGGTGGTCAGCAGCGGAAACCCCCTCCCCAGGTCGAAGCGCATCTGGTGCCCGAAGAGGGACAGGGTGCCGGTTCCGGTCCGGTC
>JAJUFW010000499.1 GCA_029263555.1 Alphaproteobacteria bacterium | reverse complement strand
CGCTGCGCGTACAAAGCTTAGATGCCGCGCCGCGGCTTCGAAGGCTCTCAATGCATTGAGCTGTGGCAGGCGCCGCGCCATCGGCTCTTCCCCATGACTAAGCTGAACTAATGCATAGCACGAGAAACCATCGTTTGTCCGCGTGTATTGGCAAGCGCAAGTATCGGGTCGTCAGGATCGCGATCGGGCGTGAAGGTGGTCGCCCGATCTTGCCAGGAGGACCCGAAACATGACCCCAGGTTTCGACAATCACGGCAACCATCCCACGCTGTGCACGGCATGCGGCGTGCCGGCATCCGGCGCAATCGAGGCGCCGGCGTCCCGCTGGACCGGCCTTCCCACCCTGGTCGGGGATGCTCTCGGCCGCGCTTTCCGGACCCTGCTCACCTGGCAGGAGCGGGCCGCCCAGCGCCGCCGGCTCGGAACGCTCGACGAGCGGGAGCTGCGCGACATGGGGATCAGCCCGTCGGATGCCATGATGGAGGCGAACAAGCCGTTCTGGCGTGAATGAGCGTCAAAAGCGGCGGGGGCGGGATCCGGAATCCGCGTCGCCGCGTTCTTGAGGGACGGCGGGGTTCCGCCCGCCGTCCCCTGACTTCGAGACCATTCCCGATCCCGTCGCCTGATGACCAGCCACCCCCGTGCTCTCAGGACCGACCCGTGCCACTGGCAGGAAACCGTCGGCGAGCAGATCGCCAACACGGTGACCCACGGCATCGGCGCGGTCCTGAGCGTCGCCGGGTTGGTCCTCCTCGTGGTCCGGGCCAGCCTCAACGGCACGACGCTCGACCTTGCGGCCCTCAGCCTCTACGGCGGGACGCTGGTTCTCCTTTACTTCGCGTCCACCCTCTACCACGCCGTCCGCGGACCCAGGACCCGGCAGATCTGCCGGATGCTGGACCATGGTGCGATCTTCCTCCTGATCGCCGGAACCTATACGCCCTTCGCCCTGATCAGCCTCGGCGGGGTCCGGGGCTGGGGCCTGTTCGTCGTCATCTGGGGCCTTGCCGTGACCGGCGTGCTGCTGAAGATCTTCCGGCGGGACGAGTGGCCGAGGGGGTCGCTTGTCTTCTATCTGGCGATGGGGTGGCTGATGGTCGTCGCGGTCGGCGACCTGATCGCGGCGCTGGGAACGGACGGCTTTCTCTGGCTCGCCCTCGGCGGGCTCGCCTATACGGGCGGGGTCGTCTTCTATCTCTGGGACCGGCTGCCCTTCAATCACGCGGTCTGGCACCTCTTCGTCCTGACGGGCAGCGCCTGCCATTTCATCGCGGTCCTGTTCTACGTGGCGCCCCGGGCGGCCTGACCCGACCCGGCCTTCGGTCTTGACGGATCCGGCGGAGCGGGCGAGATGATGGGGGCAGCCCCCGACGGGCGTCCCCCCATGCCCTGAGGTTGAGACATGGCCGCCAAGAACGATATTCTGGAAGAGGACCGGGTCCGCCTCGAAGGTGCCGAGGAGGGCGATGCCCGGCGTCGCCGGTTCCGCCTGGGCCCGGGTGCACGACGGGCGGCCCTTCCCTTCCTATTCGTGCTGGTCGCAGCCTTCCTGGCCTATTACCTCATCGGCATGGCGGTCGTGCACCGGATCGACGACGACCCGACGTTCCAGCCGGCGAACCCGATCGAGGGCGGCAGCCGAGCGGTGGACATGGCGGCCGCCCTGATCGAGCGGGAGGTCGACGTCAACGGCTGGACCTCGAACGATCCCTTCTTCCTGCCGGGCGCCGCCCTCGACAACATGCCGAACTTCCAGCAGGGGCTCTTCTACACCCTGGGCCGCTTCGCCGTGGAGATGGGCGACCAGGTCGGCCGGGCGCGTGGCTCCTCGCAGGTCGACCCGGATCTGGACCGGGCCGCCGGCCTTCTGCGATATCCGGCGGACCGCTGGATCTTCGACTTCTCCGCCTCGCTCGCACCGGTGGCGTCGAGCGACAGCCAGTACCGCGCGGCACGCCGGGCGCTGATCGACTACAACGGACGGGTCGCGGCCGGCACCGCCGTCTTCGACCGGCGCGCCGACAACCTGCTCCGAACGCTGGAGCGGTTCGCCTCCGATCTCGGCTCGTCCTCGGCGATCATCGCCGATCATCTGAACCGCGAAGGCGGCTTCCTGATCGACACGAGGGGCGACGATATCTTCTATGCTACCAAGGGCCGGCTCTACGGCTACTACATGCTGCTGAAGGCGCTGGGCGAGGATTTCGAGGACGTCATCCGGTCGGCCAACCTGACGGCGGTCTGGGCGGAAATGCTGGAAAGCTTCGCCGAAGCGGCGGCGCTGCAGCCGCTCGTCGTCGTCACGGGAGCGCCCGACGGGCAGTTCGCGCCGAACCATCTGGCGGCCCAGGGCTTCTTTCTTCTGAGGGCGCGCACCCAGCTTCGCGAGATCGCGAACGTCCTGATCAACTAGCGTCCTGCCGATCCTGACCGGAAGCTCGGGCCGCCGGGACCTCCGGGCCGCGACCGGCGTTCATTCTCCAAGCAATTGGGGGTCGCCCCGCCGAACCCGCGAGCGCCATGGAGAGCCGAGACGCATCGACCGGAGCCGATCCGCTTCCGGTTCCGGACAGACCGCTCCACGCGCTGTTCGTTACCCTGGGCTACAAGCCCGCCTACCGGATCGGCGGCCCTATCATATCCGTGGCGGCGCTCGCGGAAGGCATGGTGGCCCGCGGCCATCGGGTGACGGTCTTCACGACCGACAGCAATCTCGACCAGGATCTCGACGTTCCGGTCGACCGGCCGGTGGATGTCGACGGCGTGACCGTCTGGTATTTCCGCCGGGTCGACCCGGTCCGGAAATATCTGCGGGCGATACCCTATCTCGGCCGGACGGTCGGCT
>JAJUFW010000068.1 GCA_029263555.1 Alphaproteobacteria bacterium | reverse complement strand
GGCGCGGGCGTCGAGAAGCCGGGCAATCGCCGCCTGGTAGGGATGGAGAAGCGCGTCCTCCCGGGCCTTCGCCTCCGCCTCCCGCAGCCCTTCGTTGCCGGGCACGCGAATGCCGCCGGATACCGCCGGAATCGCGGTCGGGCTCCCGGGCGGGCGATTGCAATCGAAGACCAGCCGCGAATAGCCCGAGAGGACCAGCGGCGCGTCGATCTCCCGGGACAGGTGGCGGGCCACCCAGGACGCGCCGGGATCCCACGCGATATGGCTGCGGGCTTCCACCTCCGTCAGCCCCAGCGTGCCGAGGCGCCGGGGGAACCGGTTCGAGGCATGGTCGCAGGTCAGGACCGCGAGCCCAGCGCCATCGCCATTGACGCACTCGAAGGGCGGCGGCTCGTCAGGCTCCAGGATTGCCGAAACTCCGGCCCCCTCAATTGCGGAGCCACCGGTTATCGGACCTCTGAACGTCACCTTGAGCGCCCCCCGGGCCGGTGCGAGCCCCCTCAAGGGACCGCCGGCCCCCAAATTCGTCCATCGGATGCGAAGGTCAGGATAGGCGTCCCGCCGCCCCCGCTGTCAACGGCCAAGCCCGTGCGGCCTTCCGCGGAGCCGATGGGGCGCAAAGACGAAGGGCCGACCCCGCGCGTCGCGCCGGGCCGGCCCCTGTTCCGTCGGAGGTCTGGGGGGTGCTCAGGCGGCCGAAGCGGCGCGCCCGTTCTGACGGTTCTGGTTGGCGGGAGCAGGGGCCGCCGCCGCACGGCGCTCTTCCGCCAGCTCGGCGAGATCCCGGCGAGCCAGGTCCGACTTGCTGAGGCCGATATCGGCCAGCTCGCGATCGCTCAGGCCGGCGAGCTCGCGACGGACGCGGTCGTTCTCGAGCCAGGTTTCGATGCGGGTCGCGACCCGGCGGAAGGTCCGGCGGACGAAAGCAATACCGCCGGTGATCAGGGAGGCGATGAACTCGGCCCGTTCGGCGTTGGCCCGGATGACGAGATCATTGGGACCCATGGCCCCGTGGGCGCTGAGGATTTCAGTAAGCGAACGGACTTTCTCGGACATCGGACAACTCTCCTTCGGACGCGGCCGCCGATCCTTCTTCATGCGGATCCGAAGCGGCCGAAATTGCTGACACCCGGAAGATGGGCCTTTCGACCGCGTTCGATAAGGGACGAATTTGCATTGCAGCATGACCGGAACCGCATGCTTCCCTGACGCATGGCTGCGTTGCGTCAAACGACCATGCTGCAGCGCAGCATAGTTCCGACTGCAGGCGTGCGGCACAATCGGGCCAATTTAATATGTACATATAATATTTCCGTGTGCGCGCCCCCATGCCCCCCAGGGGACAGCCGCGACGAAGGGGATATCCCCGGGTCCGGCGAAACCACTCCGGTCGCAAGACCCGGTTCCTGCAGACAGCGGTTCCGTTCCGCCTTCCCGCGGCCGGCGGTGCATTCGTGACACCTCCGGAACAAGCCGGGGAACTCCGCGTTGGCTAACCGGGCTCCCGGCAGCCTGCCTCTTCCATCCATGAGGGACCATGCTGAGACGGCTGTCCGAAAAAGCCGCCTGGTACGGAAGACGCCTGTCCTCGATGTCGGCCCCGGAGATCCTGTACCGGCTGGGCGAGCAGGTGAAACGGACGGCCTCCCGCTACCGCTCTTCGGCCCTTCCCGACGCCGTTCGGCCGGGACCGGGCGACCTGCCCGAGCTTCCCGGCCTTCTCGACGGGGTGGCGGAACTGTCCGGGCGCGCGGGCTTCGCGTCCCGGCTTCGGGCCTCTCTCGCCCCGTTTCTCGACGGCGGGGCCGAGCTTCTGGGCGTCACCTGGCCGCGGGCCGACGGGCGGGAGCGGTGGCACCTCGACCCCGTCACCCGCCGGTCCTGGCCCGCCGACGCCTTCTGCTTCGCCATCCCCTACCGGCACGCCGGGGACATGGGCGACGTGAAATATGTGTGGGAATTGAACCGCCTGCCCCATCTCCAGGCCATGGCGCTGCTCGCCCGGCTGGAGGATGACCGGGCGCTTGCGCAGCGTTGCGTCGCCGAGATCGAAAGCTGGATCGACGCCAATCCGCCGTTCCGCGGCGTCAACTGGGCGTCGGGCATCGAGCTTGCGCTCAGAACCGTCTCGTTCCTGGTGGCGGCTACCCTCCTCGGTCCCGAGACGTTTCCGCCAGCGACGGCCTTGCGGCTGCGCGCCACGCTGGCGGCCCACGGATATTGGCTGATGCGCTATCCGTCCCGCTTCTCGTCCGCCAACAACCATCTGGTGGCGGAAGCCGCCGGCCTGTTCCTTCTCGGCACGCTGGCGCCGGATCTGCCGGGCGCCGGCCGTTGGGCCGACTATGGCCGGCGGACCCTGATCCGGGAGGCGGAGCTTCAGATCTGCGTCGACGGCGTAGGCCTGGAGCAGTCGCCCAGCTATACCGCCTTCACGCTGGAATGGCTGCTGCTTGCCGGGGTTGTCGGCGCCCGCACCGGCCGGCCCTTCCCGCCCGGCTATTGGGACCGGATCGCGCGGGCGGGTCATGTGCTGCGCTGGCTGTGCGACGACAACGGGAACGTCCCCCGCATCGGCGACGACGACGAGGGCCGAGTGCTCCATGGCGGGGCCGAGGAGAATTACGCCGCCGGGATCCTCGGCTCGATCGCCGCCGCGACCGGCAATCCGGATCTGGCGCCGCCCCGGTGTCGGCCTCATCTCCGGGAGGCGATGTTCGGGCGGGCGCGGCCGAACCGGACGGGGCCCTCCGGCGTCCTGTCCCTGAACGACGGCGGCTACACCATCGTGCGCTTCGCGACGGGGCGCGGCCCCTGCCTTTTCGTGATGGATCACGGGCAGCTCGGATATCTGAGCATCGCCGCCCATGGCCATGCCGACGCCCTTGCGGTGTGGCTCCATGTCGGCGGCCAGCCCGTGCTGATCGATGCGGGGACCTATCTCTACCATTCCGGCGGATCCGACCGGGATCATTTCCGGGGAACGTCCGCCCACAACACCCTGATCATCGAAGGCGCTGATTCGAGCCGGACGGCCGGCGCCTTCAACTGGGCGGAGAAGGCGGGGGCACGCATGCTCGCCTGCGACGCGGACCCGCTCAAATGGTTCGTTCTCGCCGAACATGACGGCTACGTGAAGCGGTTCGGCCTGCGCCACCGCCGCCGCGCCGCGGCCGCCGGAAGCGGAGCGATCGAGATCGAGGACTCCCTGGTCGGAACCGGGCCTCCCCGCCGGGTCGAGATCGGCTTCCTCATCCATCCAGCCCTGACGGTCTACGGCACGAATACCGCTTGGCGGATCGCCGAGCACGGCCGCACGATCCTGACCATCGAGCATCACGGGCCGCTGCAGGGGGAGATCCAGCGCGGACTCGCCTCGCCGGCCCGGGGCTGGTATTCGCCGGCCTTCGGCCGGAAGGTGCCCGCGCCGCGCCTGGCGTTCACGGGCGAGCTTGCCCCGGGGCAGCGCTGCGTCTGCCGGCTGGCGATCGCCTGACCGGTCGATGCCGGCGGCTCACCCCGCGGCGCGGGCAGCGCCGCGCCGGGGAAACCGGGCGAAGATGATCACGTTGCCAAGCAGGATGAGCGGCAGCCCGGCCACCGCCCAGGGCGTCCACGCATAGCCCTCCAGTGCCGTGGAGACGGCCAGCGCCACGACTGGGAACAGCACGGTCGTATAGGCCGCACGGTCCGCGCCGATGCGCTGGACCAGGGACAGATAGGCCAGCATCCCGAAGACCGACCCGGGAACCGCGAGATAGACGAGGCTGAGGAGATATTGGGGCGAGGTATCGAGAACGAAGCTCCGCCCCTGGGCGAGGGCGAAGAGCGCCAAGAGCGCGGTCCCCCAGCTCATGCCGCGGACGACGGCGTTCGGCAGATCCACACCTTCCTTCGCGATCCGCATCGAGACGAGGTTGCCGAGCGAGAAGACGAAGGTCCCGCCCAGCGCCAGCAGGATGCCGAAAGCGGTCCCGCCGCCTGCATCGAGATGGATGAATTCGGCGCCGAACAGAAGCCCGATCCCGCCGATCCCGCAAAGAGCCCCGGCCAGCACGCGGGCGTCGGGCCTGCGGCCCAGGAAAATCCACTGGTTGAAGGCGTTGTAGACGGTCGCCATCGTGAACAGGACGGCGACGACCCCGCTCGTCACATGCTGGGTCGCGCCATAGATGAGCACGAAGTTGAGCCCGAACAGGCTGATGCCCAGAAGGGCGAACCAGCCGTGCTGGGCCAGCCGCACCCGCCGGAGGCGTCCGGTCAGCGCAAGCCCCGCCCACAGCACCACCGCCACCAGAAGGAACCGGTAGCAGATCGACACTTCCGTGGGTACCGGGCCGATCTGAAGCTTGATCGCGAACCAGGTGAGGCCCCAGGCGATCACCAGGGAGCCGAACAGTATGGCCGTCATCGACGCACCGCTTGGAATCGAGGGAGCGCCGGCCCGCTTCGGTCGGCGGCTTGCGACATGCTGCAATATTCCGACCGGGGCGTCTGCCGGGGGCTTGCCGCGATTGTCAGGATCTTGCGGAAAAGAAGAGGCGACCCCGGAACGCCGGACTTGCGGGGCCGGGGCCGGTGATGTCATCTCCATTTCGATCCGGAACCTGTCGGACCGGCCAGATGAGTACGGCGGATCTTCGCAGCTACACCGTCTTCGAGCACCTCCGGCGCGAGGGGGTTCCGTTGCGCGCCGAGGCGCGCCTCGGGGCCCCGGTCGGCGCCGCCTTGTGGGACCGGGACGAAAGGACCTACACCCGGTATTCCGAGCCGACGCATCATACGATCAGCCTTTACGTCGAAGGCGGCGAACGGATCCGGCGGCGCCGGGGCAACCAGATTCTGGACAGCGGCGGGGCCGGAAGCCTCTGCCTGATGCCCTCGGGCGTGACTTCGGACTGGGACGTGGCCGGCCACGTCCTCCTTTTCCATCTCTATGTGCCGACCGCGGCGTTCGACCGGGTGGTGGCCGAAGCGCTGGATACCGATCCGTCCCGGGTGTCTCTGCGGGACGAGACCTATTTCCGCGACGCCTATCTCGAAACCGTGATCCGGGCAGCCATGCTGCCGCTCGACTGGAACGAGCCCGCCGACCGCCTGGCCGCAAGCCATGCCGGTCAGATGCTCATGGCCTATCTGGCCTCCCGCTTCACCGATCGCGGGCGTCGCACCCTTCCGGTCCGGGGCGGGCTGGCGCCGCGCGCGCTCCGCCGGGTCACCGACCATATCGAGACAAGCCTGGATCAGCCCTTGACCATTTCCGACCTGGCGTCGGTCGCCGGGCTCAGCGCCTATCATTTCGCGCGGATGTTCAAGCAGTCGACCGGCGAGGGCCCGCACCGCTACGTGCTGCGCCGCCGGATCGAACGGGCGAAGCGCATGATCGCGGAAGGCGACGGGACCTTTGCCGAGATCGCGCTCGCCTGCGGATTCAGTAGCCAGAGCCATTTCGCCGCCCGGTTCCGGGAAGCGACCGGCATGACGCCGCGCCAGTTCCTGAATGCAGCCTCGGTCGCCGGGCGCCGTCGGGCACAGGACCGCGACGCCGGACGCGGCTAGGGCGCGTTCCAGCGGACGCGGCCCAGCCCTTCGAGGTCATAGCCCTGAAGGTCGGCTGCCTTCTCGCGGACGGCCGGCGATCTTGCGAACTCCAGAAGCCTTTGCATCGGCGGCTCGAAAAAGTCGCGCCGGCGCATCACCAGATCGTAGCGCTCCCGGTGAACGGGCAGGAAGTCGAGCCTGAGCTGGCGAGCGACGGCCCGGATCGCAAGTCCGGCATCCGCCCGGCCGTCGAGGACGGCAAGGCCGACGTCCAGCTCGCTGCGCAATGGCGGCAGCCCGCCGTCCGGGGCCGGGGACGCCCCCGACCGTTCCAGCAGCAGATCCATGAGGATCCGAGCGCCCGACCCGGGCTGGCGTCGGGCCAGCCGCAGATCCCGGGCGGCGGCGTCCGCCAGGTCGCGGATGCCGAGCGGGTTTCCGGGCGCCACCACCAGCCCCTGCTCCCGTTCCGCCCATTCGATGACGACGACGTCGAGGCCGGCCAGGGCCTCCTGCACGGCCGCGACGTTGTATGCGCCCGTCCCCGCGTCGAGGATGTGGACGCCGCTGGCGACGGCCCGGCCCGCCGCCAGCTTCTCCAGCCCGTCCCGGCTGCCGCCGGTCATGAGCGCAAGGCCGCAACCGGATTCGGCAACGCACCATTCGAGCAGCGGATCGTGGCTGCCCGCGACGACCGGCGGGGGACGGTCGGACCCGACCGCCGGCACGGTGTCCTGACCGGCTCCCGAACTCTCGAGCCAGCGATCGATCTGGGTCTTGGGAAACAACCATTTGCCGGAAATGCGGGTGCAGGGGATCCGCTTCTGGCGGACGAGGTCGTAGATCTTCCGCTCCTTGAGCCGCAGATAATCGGCGACCTCGCGCGTGTTCATGAACTCGGCCATGGACTCGTCCAAACCTTCCCCTGCTTGTTCCGGGCCCTTCCCTCCCGTTCAGGCGCCGGCGTCGCCCGCGTTCGGGAAGAAGAGCTGCTTGCCGTCGATCTTATACGCCGCAATCGCTTCCTGCCCCTCGGCCGAGACCAGCCAGTCGACGAAGGCCTGGCCCAGATCGGCCTTGACGTGCGGGTGCTTCGCCGGATTGACCACCATGACGCCATACTGGTTGAAGAGCCGCCGATCCCCTTCGACGACGATGTCGAGAGTCTGCCGGTTGCTGAAGCTGAGCCAGGTGCCGCGGTCGGCGAGCGCATAGGCGTCCATGGCGGCGGCCGTGTTGAGGGTCGGCCCCATGCCGGAGCCGGTTTCGCGATACCAGGATCCTCCCGGCTGGATGCCCGCCTCCTTCCACAGCCTGAGTTCCGCCTTGTGCGTGCCGCTGTCGTCCCCGCGCGAGGCAAAAGGCGCCTCGGCCGCCGCAATCCGCTTGAACGCCTCGACGACATCGGACGTCCCGGCGATGCCGGCCGGATCGGATGCCGGGCCGACGACGACATAGTCGTTGTACATGACCGGATGGCGCTCGGTCGCAAAGCCCTCGGCAACGAACGCCTCCTCCGACGCCCGGTCGTGGACGAAGACGACGTCGGCGTCGCCGCGACGGCCGGTATCGAGCGCCTGCCCGGTCCCCTGGGCCACCACCCTGACCTCGATGCCGGTCTTGGCGGTGAAGAGCGGCAGCAGATGGCCGAAGAGGCCCGACTGCTCCGTCGAGGTGGTGGAGGCGACGGTGATGAACTTCTCCTGGGCGGCGGCCCCGCCGGCCGCGCCGAGGACCGTCAGCGCCACGGCGACGGCGCCGAACAGGCGCCGGGTGATATGCATCGTCATTCCTGGAACCTCCCTCAGGTCGTTATCGGTCAGAAGGAAAGCGATCCGGCCAGGAAGGCGGCAGCCTCCGGGCTTTGCGGCGATTCGAAAAAGGCCCGGGCGGCCGCCCGCTCGACCAGCCGCCCGGCATGGAGGAAGAGAATCTCGTCGGCGAGGCGACGGGCCTGCCCCAGATCGTGCGTGGTCATGACGACCTTGACGCCCTCGCCATGAAAGGTGTCGATCATGGCCTCCACGGCCCGGGTCGCCGCCGGATCGAGGTTCGCCGTCGGCTCATCCAGGAACAGGACTTCGGGCTTCAGCACCCATGCTCGGGCAAGGGCCAGCCGCTGCTGTTCACCCCCCGACAGCACCCGGGCCGGCCGGTCGGCCAGATCGGTCAGGCGGAAGCGTTCGAGCGCCTCGTCCGCCAGGCAGCGGCGGGTGCCACGGCCGCCGATCCCCGCGAGGCTCAGGGCATGGACCAGGTTGGCCCGGACCGACCGGCGCAGGAGCACCGGCCGCTGAAACACCATTGCATGCCGCGACCGCCCGGCCATGGCGGCGCCAGGCCCAAGCCATTCGATGCGCCCCCGCGTCGGGCGCAGGAGCCCGTGGCAAAGCCGCAGCGTGAGGCTTTTCCCGGCGCCGTTATGACCCAGGATCACGGTCCGGGACGGGCCGTTCAGCGTCAGGTCCAGACCGTCCAGGAGGACCCGTCCCCCGGCTTCGTAGCAGACGCCGGACAGCCGCAGCGGCAGAATCGTCGGTTCGCCCCGCATCGGACCGTTACCCGCCCGCGCGCCGGCCGACCTGGCCGACCGCATGAGCCGCGCCGTTGATGACGAGCGTAAGCGTCAGGAGCACCATGCCGAGGCCGAGCGCCAGAGGCAGGTTGCCCTTTCCGGTCTCGAGCGTGATGGCGGTCGTCATGGTCCGGGTGACACCGGCGATGTTGCCGCCGACGATCAGCACCGCGCCGACCTCCGCGCTCGCCCGGCCGAACCCGGCGAGCACGCCGGTAACGAGCTGATAGCGCGCGTCCCACAGCAGCGTCGGGACGGCGCGCATCGTCGTCGAGCCGAGCGAGCGGAGCTGTTCGGCATATTCCTCCCACATCGTCTCGACGACCTGACGGGTGATGGAGACGATGATCGGCAGGACCAGCACCGTCTGGGCGACGGTCATGGCAAGCGGGGTGAACAGGAGGCCGAGCGGACCGAGCGGCCCCGAGCGCGAGAGCAGCAGATAGACGAAAAGTCCCGCCACGACGGGCGGCAGCCCCATGAGCGCGTTGAAGACGATGATGACCGCGCCGCGCCCGGGGAAACGCAGGGTCGCGAGAAGGGCGCCGAGCGGCAGGCCGATGACGGCAGCGATGGCGACCGCGCCCATCGTCACCCGCAAGGACAGGCCGACGATGCCGAGAAACTCGGGATCCCCGCTGAGGATGAGCCGCAAGGCCGCGAGGAAGGCTTCGACGATGTCGCTCATCGGTCCTGACGCACCTGCAGAAACCTGCATAAATTACGACTGGTCGCGAATTCATGCACATTCTGCCCAAGATGCGGATAGAACGCGAGCCCTTCCGGAAAAGTTGCAAGAAAATGCCGCCCGCGGACCGGCGCGGCGGCCGGCATGGACCCGGGCGGCGGCAGATAACGGTCAGGCGTAGCGGTCGAGCGAGAGCCCGCCCGGGTCGATCGACGTAGCGCCCCCGGACAGGATTTCGGAGATCAGCCGGCCCGACCCGCAGGCCATGGTCCAGCCCAGCGTTCCGTGGCCCGTATTCAGATAGAGATTGGCGATCGCCGTCCGCCCGACCACGGGCGGCCCGTCCGGCGTCATGGGACGCAGTCCGGTCCAGAATTCCGCGCGCGCGGAATCGCCGCCGGCGGGGAAGAGATCGGAAACCACATGGGCGATCATCCGGCACCGACTGTCCGTGAGGCGGAGATCGAAGCCCGTCAGCTCGGCCGTCCCGGCGGCCCGGATGCGGTCGCCGAGCCGCGTGATCGCTACCTTGTGGGTTTCGTCCATGATCGTCGACACCGGCGCGCCCGCCGCATCGCTGATCGGAATCGTGACCGAATAGCCCTTGACCGGATAGACCGGCAGCAGGATCCCGAGCGGCCGGAGCAGCGCCGGCGAATAGCTGCCGAGCGCGATCACGAAGGCATCCGCGGTAACGTCGCCTTGGTCGGTCTCCACCCGGTTGACCCGCCCGCCGTCGACGACGATCCGCCGGATCGCGGTATTCCACCGGAATTCCACGCCATCCGCCTCGGCCTGTCGGGCCAGGGCGCC
>JAJUFW010000503.1 GCA_029263555.1 Alphaproteobacteria bacterium | reverse complement strand
GTGCGCATCCTGCGGCGCCTCGGCTGCGCGGTCGAAACCGGCGCGCGGCACGACAGCGAGGAGGATCTTGCGGTCGTCCCGCCGAGCTGGCGCGCGGACATCGAGGGCGAGGCCGACCTGGTCGAGGAGGTGCTGCGGGTCCGCGGCTATGACGATATCCCGGCCGTGCCGATGCCGCGGCTCGTCGCCACCACGAAGCCGTCGGTCACGCCGGCCCAGCGGATGCCGGGCCTGGTGAAGCGCCTGCTGGCGACGCGCGGGATGGACGAGGCGGTCACCTGGTCCTTCATGGCGCGTGAGCACGCGGAGCTCTTCGGGTTCGATAACCCCGCCCTGGTGCTCAGCAATCCGATCTCCTCGGAACTGGACGTCATGCGGCCCTCGGCCCTGCCGAACCTGATCCGGGCCGTCGGCCGCAATGCCGACCGGGGCTATCCCGACACGGCGCTCTACGAAGTCGGGCCGGCCTACCGGGATTCGAACCCGAATGGCCAGGATCTGGTCGCGGCCGGCGTCCGCCGGGGCCGCACCGGGGCCCGCCACTGGGCGGCGGCCCCTCGGGCCGTCGATGTCTTCGACGCCAAGGCCGACGCCCTCGCCGTGCTGGAGCTTGCCGGGGCACCGGTCGCGAACCTGCAGGTCACGCCCGACGCCCCCGGCTGGTATCATCCCGGCCGGTCAGGCGTATTGCGGCTCGGTCCCAATGTGCTCGCCCGGTTCGGGGAGATCCATCCGGCCGTTCTGGCCCGGCTGGACGTCGCCGGCCCGGTCGTCGCCTTCGAGGTCTTCCTGGACCGCGTGCCGCAGCCCAAGCGGAAGGCCGGGCCCGCCCGTCCGCCGCTCACGCTTTCGGCGTTCCAGCCGGTCGAACGCGACTTCGCTTTCCTGGTCGATGCGGCGACGCCGGCGGACCGGCTGGTCCGGGCGGTGCGCGGCGCCGACAAGGACCTCATCGCCGATGTGGCGGTGTTCGACGACTATCGCGGCCAGGGCGTGCCGGAGGGCAAGAAGAGCCTAGCCCTGTCGGTCACGCTGCAGCCGACCGCCGCGACCCTGACGGACGAGCAGATCGACGCGGTGGCGAAGAAGATCGTCGCCGCGGCCGAGAAGCAGACCGGCGCGAGCCTCAGGGGCTGATCCCGACATTCCGGCCCCGCCGCCGTGCGGGGGGGCCGGAATCCCCGTGTCGCCGATCGATTGCCGTTGACAGGCCCCGCCTTTTGCCCGATAGACCCATTCCCATGGGTGCCATGCTGCAAGTCAGTCTCCGACGACGTCGACGTACGGTCTCACGATCCGTGCGGCACGGCGCTCTCGGCCATCGTCCCTAGGCGGACGTCCCCTCTGAACCGGCGGACGATTTCCTCCGAAGACAGCCCCGGGCCCGGCCCAGAAAGCCCAGCCCTTTTCAGATCAACGCTGTTTTCGAAAGTCGTCGCCGATGTTCCAGATCACCATCGAGCAACCGGAAGACGCTCCCGCCATCGAGGCGCTGCTTGACGAGGCGTTCGGCCCGGGTCGGACGTCGAAGATCTCGTACCGCTATCGGGAAGGGGTCGATCCCGTCCCGGGGCTGAGTCTGGTCGCCCGTCAGGGGAAAGACATCGTCGGCTCGATCCGCTACTGGCCGATCCTGGTCGGGGTCGAGGAAAAGCCGGCGCTCCTGCTCGGGCCGCTGGCGATCTCGCCGCGGCTGCAGGGCAAGGGAATCGGCGCCGCGCTCGCGTTCCAGACCCTGGACATGGCGGCCTGGGCCGGGCATCGGCTGGTGCTGCTGGTCGGGGATCTCGCCTACTACAGGCGTTTCGGCTTCGCCCCGGCGGCGTCCCACGGGATCCGGATGCCCGACGAGAAGCCCGAGCGGCTGCAGTTTTCCGCCCTGGCCCCGGGGGCGATCGCCGAATACCGGGGCGACATCCGGCGCTGGCGGCGACTGCCGCCCGCATCGGCCTCCTGCGCGGCCTGAGCCCCCTCCCGTCCCCGCATCGCAAGGATTCCCGGGGCCGGCCCGCGGCATCGCGCGCCCTTCCGCGATCGGGAGATTGCGTGAACGGCCCGGGACCCCTATGTTCCAGCCACTTCCTGGCTGGCGTTGCAGGCAAATGGCGATCGATCTCGATCATATCCGGAATTTCTCGATCATCGCGCATATCGACCACGGCAAGTCGACCCTTGCCGACCGGCTGATCCAGTATTGCGGCGGCCTGGACGAGCGCGAGATGAAGGCGCAGGTCCTCGACTCGATGGATATCGAGCGGGAGCGCGGCATCACCATCAAGGCCCAGACCGTCCGGCTCAACTACACGGCGAAGAACGGCGAGACCTATCAGCTCAACCTGATGGACACGCCGGGCCATGTCGACTTCTCCTACGAGGTCAGCCGTTCGCTGGCCGCGTGCGAAGGCTCGCTGCTGGTGGTCGACGCGAGCCAGGGCGTGGAGGCGCAGACGCTTGCCAATGTCTACCAGGCGATCGAGCAGAACCACGAGATCGTCCCGGTCCTGAACAAGATCGACCTGCCGGCCGCCGAGCCCGACCGGGTGCGCGAACAGATCGAGGACGTGATCGGCCTCGACGCGTCGGACGCCGTCATGATCTCCGCCAAGACCGGGATCGGCATCGAGGACGTCCTGGAAGCGATCGTCCACCGCCTGCCGCCACCGAGGGAGGCGAGCGCCGAAGCGCCCCTGAAGGCGCTTCTCGTCGATAGCTGGTACGACAGCTATCTGGGCGTCGTGGTTCTGGTCCGGGTGGTCGAGGGCGAGATCAAGGTCGGGCAGAAGATCCGTTTCATGTCGACGGGGGCGAGCCGCGAGATC
>JAJUFW010000423.1 GCA_029263555.1 Alphaproteobacteria bacterium | reverse complement strand
CTCCCTGCTCGGCGTCGTGATCGGCGGTGCGTTCGGTTCCGTCTGCCGCTGGCTGATCTCGCTGAAGCTCAACGATGCCTTTCCCAACCTCCCGCTCGGCACCCTGCTCGTGAACGTCGCCGGGGGCTTCCTGATCGGCGCGGTCTCGGCGGCCTTCCTGAAGCTTCCGAATCTCGATCCGGCGTGGCGCCTTCTGGTGGTGACCGGCTTCTGCGGGGGTTTCACCACCTTCTCGACCTTCTCGGCCGAGGTGGTCTCAATGCTCCAGACCGGCAAAGTCGGATGGGCGACGGCGACGGTGCTGGCGCATGTGGCGGGCTCCCTTCTGGCGACCTTCGCGGGCTACGCGCTGGTGACCAGGGTGGGCTGACAGGCATGGGCCGCCGACGGCCCCTCGCCCCCGCGACCGTCGATTCCGGCCTTGTTTGCGCCACATGTGTCCCGTTACGTATTCAAAACGGGTAATCAGGGAGATCAGGGACGTGAATGGCAGATGGGTTCTGGCGCTGGGCGCGCTGCTCCTGGCAGTAGGCATTGCCGCGGGCGGCTGGTTCGTCGGCCGCGGCGTCATCGAAGCCAGGACGGGCGACCGATACGTCACGGTCAAGGGCGTCTCCGAACGGGCGGTCAGGGCCGACCTCGCGCTCTGGCCCATCCGCTTCGTCGCGACGGGCAACGACCTCTCCGAAGTCCAGGCCAAGATCGATTCGGACACGGACGCCGTCGTCACTTTCCTGAGGAACAACGGCACGACGGACGAGGAAATCCAGCTCCAGGGGCTGGATGTCACCGATCTCCTGGCCCAGACCTACCGCTCGGGCCCCGTAGAAAGCCGATTCATCGTCGCCCGGACGATCCTGGTCCGGTCGACCGACGTCGACCGCATCAACGCCACCAGCCAGCGCATCGGCGCCCTGCTTTCGGCTGGGGTCGTGCTCAGCAGCGACTTCATGGCCGGGCCCTTCTACACCTTCACCGGCCTCAACGAGATCAAGCCCGAGATGATCGCAGAAGCGACGCGCAATGCGCGCCAGGGCGCGGAGCAGTTCGCGGCGGATTCCGGCAGCGCCGTGGGGGGCATCCGCTCTGCCAATCAGGGGGTCTTCCAGATCCTGGCCCAGGACGGCACGCCGGGACTGGACGAGAACCGGCAGATCAACAAGACGGTCCGGGTGGTCTCGACGGTCGAGTATTTCCTGAAGGACTGACGGACAGGCACATCGCCGCCGGCCTCACCACCTGCGGGAGACGCGGCGGGCGCGCGCGGCGATCTTGTCCCAGGCGCCGGCCTCCAGATCGTGCTCCGGCGCGAGCCAGGAGCCGCCGACGCAAGGGACGTTCGGAAGCGCGAGCCACGCGCTCGCCGTCTCTTCCCGAATGCCGCCGGTCGGGCAGAACCGGATCTCCGGGAACGGCCCGGAAAGCGACGCGACGGCCACCCGGCCGCCGGCCGCCTCGGCCGGAAAGAATTTCAGATGACGGAAGCCGTAGGCGCGGGCGCGCATCACCTCCGATGCCGTTGCAACCCCCGGCAGGAACGGGAGACTGGCCTCCCGCGCCGCCTGCGCCAGTTCCGGCGTGAGGCCGGGACTGACGCCGAAGGCCGCACCGGACTTGAGCGCGGAAGCAACGTCGCCGGGAGCGAGAATCGTGCCCAATCCGACGACCGCTTCCGGAACCTCCCGCTGGATCACTGCGAGGGCTTCGAGCGCCGCCGGCGTCCGCAGCGTGACCTCCAGGACCGGCAGACCACCGGAAACCAGGGCACGGGCAAGCGGCACGGCATGCTCGATCCTGGAAATCGTCAGGACAGGGATGACCGGCGCCCGCCGGAAATAGTCTTCCATGGTCATGTCTTGTCCGTACCGGGCTCGCGCCGGCCCAGATCCGGCATGGCGTCCCTGGGAATAACCGCACCCCTATGGCGGATGACTTCAGCAGCGAGCGCCTCGGCCGCACGGACGGCATGGTCCTGCGAAACGCCGGCCAGGCGCGCCTGAAGATATCCCGCATTGAAACTGTCGCCGGCCGCCGTCGTATCGACCGGCGTTACCCGCCGCGCAATCGGGACCGGGAATGCGCCGTCCGGGCCGTCGGCCCAGGCGCCTTCCGCCCCCAGCTTCACGGCCACCTCGGCAACGCCGGCCGCGCGCAGTCGGCGGGCGCAGGCCGCGGCGTCGGCGTCGCCGAAAAGCGCCTGCTCGTCGTCCAGGGTCGGCAGCGCGATGTCGGTCCGGCCCAGCATTTCGCCGATGACCGCCCGGGCTTTCGTCACGTCGGGCCAGTTCCGGGGGCGGTAGTTGCTGTCGAAGGCAACCCGCGCGCCCCGGGCGCGGGCGGCATCGAGCGCCGAGAGCAGCCGCTGCCGGCCGGCCTCTCCATAGAGCGAGAGGGTGATGCCGGAAAAATAGATGAGGTCGAAGCCGGAGATGTCGCCCGCAAGCCGGTCGGCATCGGGAAGGTCGAACAGCTCCCGGGCCGGCGAACGGTCGCGCCAGTAATGGAAGGTCCGCTCCCCCTTCTCATCCGTCCGGATCGTATAGAGGCCCGGCAAGCGACCGGGAAGACGGCGGACGAGACCGGTCCCGACCCCTTCGTCTTTCAGGAGATCCAGCATGGCGTCGCTATAGGCGTCGTCGCCCAGCGCGGTCGCATAATCCACGCCCACGCCCAGCCGCGCGAGATAGATCGCGACGTTCATGGTGTCGCCGCCGAAGCCGATGCTGGCCCGGTCCCGGTCCAGCATCCGGATCTCGATCATCCCTTCGCCGATCGACACGACTTTCGGCGCGGCTTGGTCCATGCGGCCTCCCTGTCCCGGCGTCTCGTTTCGAAAGCCGCGAAACCCGTTCCGGTTCCCTCGCGTCTATCCTTCTGGGAGAAGCTGGAGGACAGCACCATGACCGAGAATCCCCGCCCGAGGCTCCGCAGCCAGGCCTGGTTCGACAATCCGGAATACCCCGATCTGACCGCGCTCTATGTCGAGCGCTACCTGAATTTCGGGATAACCCGGGAGGAGCTGCAATCGGGGCGTCCGATCATCGGCATTGCCCAGACCGGCAGCGATCTCGCCCCCTGCAACCGCCACCACCTGGATCTGGCCTGCAGGGTCAAGGAGGGTATCCGCGATAAGGGCGGCATTCCGCTGGAATTCCCGATTCATCCCATCCAGGAGACGGGCAAGCGTCCGACAGCCGCGCTCGATCGCAACCTTGCCTATCTCAGCCTGGTCGAGGTTCTGTACGGATATCCCCTGGACGGGGTCGTGCTGACGACGGGCTGCGACAAGACGACCCCGGCCTGCCTGATGGGCGCGGCCACGGTCGACATCCCGGCAATCGTCCTGTCCGGCGGGCCGATGCTGGACGGGCATTACCGT
>JAJUFW010000432.1 GCA_029263555.1 Alphaproteobacteria bacterium | reverse complement strand
GTCGCTGAAAAAGACGATCGTGTTCGTGAGCCACGATCTGGACGAGGCTCTGAAGATCGGCAACCGCATCGCCATCATGGAGTCGGGCCGAATCGTCCAGGTGGGCACGCCCGAGGAGATCGTCACGCGGCCGGCCACCGGCTACGTGGCGAATTTCGTTGCCAACGTCAATCCACTGAACGTGCTTCGGGGCTCGACCCTGATGTGCCCGGTCGACCGGCTGGAGCGTGACGGGGACTGGGTCGTCATCGACAAGGCGGGCGACCTGCGCTGCCGGCTCAGCACCGGGGACGTTCCGGTCGCGGTCAGGGAGAACGGTGCCGAGCGGCCGCTGATGCGCGTCGACGACAAGGCCGTCGATCCGATGCCGGAAGGGTGCGTCTGCGCCGGGTCGACCGACCTGCCGATGCGGCGCGCGATCGAGCTTCTGCACGCGACGCGCCGCCCCGTGCTCATGATCGACGGCGACGGGCGGATGGTCGGCATCATCGGCGGAGAGCAGATCGTGGAAGGGCTGCTGCGGCAGGAACGCGCGCCCGCCTGATCCGGCCCCCTCATTTGAATTTCATGGCGGTACGGCGCGGCAGACCCATTTAACGGGCATGCCCTGCTTTTCCGTTCCCCGACCGTCCGTCGCGCTGGCGCTGATTCTCATCGCTGCGGCCTCCTGCTCCTCGGCCGAGCCTTATGTCTACGAACCGGCGGCGCCGATGGGCGGCCGGACCGCCGCGCCGCTGGTCCGGCAGGCGCCCGACTTCGGCCGGGCTCCGGCGCCGCGGGTGCGCAATCCCGCACCCCCGCCGCTGGTCCGGCAGTCCCCGGCCTTCGGCGGGCCTTCGGAACCGGCCATGACGCCGCTTCACCGGCGCACTCTGCAGGAGCGGCTTGAGGATCTGGAGCGGGACCAGGCGATGGGCGATCTCGATCCTATCGGGCGCCGGCGGCTTCAGAACACCCGTCAGGAAATCCGGGACTTCGACCGCCACCGTCGTTGACGACCGCTCGCCGGCGGGGCGCATGGCCGCCCCCATGCAGTTGGGGCTTCCGGCCGGGATGGTTGCATGGCAGGCTTTCGCTACCGATTTCCTTCCCGGTTCCTGAATCCCGAACAACGATTATCCTCCGTGCACCGTATCGCGCCTTCCGCAGAAGCCGCCGGGCCTGCAACGACACCGGTCTCGCCTATCCTGGGCATTGGCTACAAGGTTGTCGCGACGGGACTTTTCGGCGTCATGAGCGCCCTCGTCAAATATGCCGGCCAGGACTATCCGATCGGGCAGGTGGTCTTTGCCCGAAATTTCTTCGCTCTCTTGCCGGTATTGCTGCTGATTCGATGGAACGGCGGATTCGGCGTTCTGAAGACGTCGCGGCCCGGAGCCCATCTCCTGCGCTCGCTGGCCGGGTTCTCGGCCATGGTCTGCTCGTTCGGGGCACTTTCGCTTCTGCCGTTGGCCGACGCGACGGCGCTCGCCTTCCTGGCGCCGCTGATCACGACAGGACTTGCGGCCGTTCTGTTGGGCGAGAAGGTGCGGATCTATCGATGGTCGGCGGTTGTGGTCGGATTCGGCGGCGTCCTGCTGATGATCCAGCCCCAGGGCTCCCAGGGCGGCGCCGTCGTGCTCGGGATCCTGCCTTTGGGCGTGATGCTGGCGCTTGCCGGCGCGGTATTCAGCTCATTCGCCCAGATCTCGATCCGCCGTATGGTCGGGACGGAATCGAGCATCACGATCGTCTTCTATTTCACCCTGACCTGCACGGTCTTCAGCGGGCTCTCCCTGCCGTTCAGCTTCGTCATGCCGACCGCGATCGACGCGGCGGCGCTGATCGCGACGGGGCTGGTCGGCGGGCTGGCGCAGGTGATCCTCACGACCTCCTACCGGTACGCGCCGGCATCGACCCTGGCTCCCTTCGACTACACGGCGCTCCTATGGGCGCTGGTCATCGGCTATGTGGCGTTCGGCGAGATACCGGATCCGCTGGTGCTGGCGGGGTCCGCGGTCGTCATCGGATCCGGTCTCTTCATCATTCTCCGTGAACGGCAGCTCGGTCTCGAACGCGCAAGAGCGCGCCGCGCCGGATCGCCGATCTGACGCGGGCCTGGAACGATAGGGCAGGATCAGGCGTCCAGCCGGCCTTCGCAGGCGCCCCTGCCCCGGTGACGGGGACGCGTATCGGCGACGACGCGGGACACGCCGCGCTGCTGGGACCGGATGCCGTAGACCAGTAGGCCCAACATGATGGCGCAAATGGTGCCCATGAAACCGAGCACCGTCATCACCAGAAGGAGCGTCATAAGGCTTCCCAGAGTGGTTGAACGGTGCAGGGAGGTGGCAGAACAACCGCCTTTCGGGGTGGCCCTCTGCATTCCCTATAGGGTTAGTAGAGAATGATCGACATCGGGCGGTCAAGAAAAAACCACGAAGACGCCGCGCACCGGGCCTGACGGACACGGCGGTTTTTCGCAGTTTCCGGCGGCTTGCGGACCCGGCCGCCTAGCTGCCAGCTGGCGCTGTCGGGCCTCTGCGGCCGAGGGGCGTGGCGCGCCGGCATCGGCCGGTCCGCCGGCCGTGACCACAATTGTGCCAAAGTGCCTTGCCTTCGATGCCGACAGGGCTAAACCTTGGTCCATGCGTCGCATGGCCCTCTTCTTTCTCCTGATCGCTTCGGTGGTCCTCGTGCCCGTCAGGGAAGCGGGTGCGGGCTGTGCCGATCCCGCTTCCGAAGGCGTGAACTGGCGGCGCTGCTATCTCGACGGGCGCAGCCTGGAAGGGGTGACGCTGGCGAATGCAGAGCTGAGAGAAGCCAGCTTTCAGCGGTCCGATCTGGACGGGGCGGACTTCACCGGCGCCGACGCCTACAGGGCCAAATTCATCAGTGCCAGCATGGTGGGCGCGCAGATGGCGGATGTCCGGCTCACGGGCGCGGACCTGACCCGTGCCGACCTTACCCGTGCGAATCTCGCCGGTGCCGACCTGCGGACGGCCAAGCTGGTGGGGGCGATCCTGCGGGGCGCCGATCTCACCGACGCCCGGGTAGACCGCGCGGATTTCCGGAACGCGGACCTTTCCGGCGCCGTCTGGATCGACGGCGGGGTGGTCTGCGCCGAAGGCTCGATCGGCCAATGCCGCCGCGAGGACATGGGGGAGAAGCCGGACGGCGCTCCCGGCGAATGAATGAAGTCGAAGACGCCGGGGCAGGGTGGCCGGATGGGCGCCTGCGGCCCTTGGCCCGGGTGGTGGGCTACTGCCGCGCCTCCTCCGCGAGGCGCATCAGGGCCTCGCCGGTCAGGCGATAGG
>JAJUFW010000191.1 GCA_029263555.1 Alphaproteobacteria bacterium | reverse complement strand
GGTCCCGGTATCGTCTACTCCGGTGACGTGGCCGAGGCCGACGACCTGCGGCCCCTCATCCGGCGCGGTGACGTCCTGGTGTGCGAGGCGACCTTCGGCACGGGACCGGTGCCCGCCGGCATGCCGCACCGGTTCGAGGACTTCACAAAGGACTTCGCGGTCTGGGTGGTCTTCTACGGGCCGAAAGGCGGCGAGAGCTGACGTAAGGACCGGGGGCGGGGCCGCCTGGCACGGCTTTCGCGCGCGGTGGTCACAAGGATGGCCGGTTTGCGGCGCGGGACTTCAGCCAGCCCATGACCGCCCGCGCCTTCGCCGCCGGTGGCCGGTCCTTCGGCCAGACAAGGTAATAGCTTGCGCCCGACGGCGCATCGGTGCCGAAGGGGGCGATCAGTTCGCCACGGCGGAGGAATTCGTCGATCATCGGGCGTCGGCCCATGATCAGCCCGGCCCCGGCGAGGCCGGCCTGAAGCACCAGGTCGAAGGACGCCAGTTCGGTCGTCCGCCGGCCTATGGCCTCCGGCAGGCCACGATACGCGCACCAGAGCCGCCATTCGTCGGGATGAAGGCCGTTGACGATGATCCGGCCCTCAGGGGCCGCCCCGGTCCAGCCGCCGTCCTGCCACAGGCGGGCATGATCCGGCGCTGCGACGGGGAAGCACGCCTCCTCCATCAGGTGAACGGCTTCCAGCCCCGGCCATTCGCCGTTCCCGTATCTGATCGCGAAGTCGATCCGCTCGCGCCTGAGGTCGCACAGCCGCGATGTCGGCAGGACCTGCAGCTCGATGTCGGGATGGGCGCGATGCAACTCCCCATAGAGCGGAACCAGCCAATGGGTCGCCAGCGCGTGGGGCAGGGTCATCGTGACCTTTCCGGGATCCCCTCCGGAAAGATCGTCCACCGCCTCGGCGATCAACCTGACCGCCTCGGCGATCGGGCGATGAAAGCGCCGACCTGCATCGGTCAGTACGGCGCCTTCGCGCCGCCGCTCGATCAGCGTGATTCCCAGCCGGTCCTCCAGCTTGCGGAGCTGATGGCTCACCGCCGTCTCCGTCAGCCCGAGCGCGTCCGCCGCCCGGTTGAAGCGGCCATGTTCGGCGATGGCGACGAAGGCCCGCAGAGTGGCGAGCGGCGGCAGAGGCCGGGTCATGCGGCATCTCCATCCTGATGATCCGTCATGGTCGCCTGACGGAACATCGCTTCCGTCCGCATGGGAGCTTCCCTTCCAATAGGGATGTTTCGCAAATTCGGAGGATAGCACAGGATGACGGACCATCATCTGAAAGGGCGTTTCCGGTCGTCGGCCGGCGAGATCGCCTGGGGTACGGACGGCACTGGGCCGGATGTCGTCCTGGTGCACGGCACGCCGGCCAACTCGGTGATCTGGCGTGGCGTCATCGATCGCCTCAGGTCGGATTTCCGCTTTCACTACCTCGACCTGCCCGGCTACGGCGCGTCCGAGAAATTCGAGGGGCAGGACGTCCGCCTGCGGACCTTCGCTCGCGTCCTTCGGGAATTCGTGGACCATCTCGGCATCGACCGGCCGCACCTGGTCGGCCACGATTTCGGTGCGGCCACGGTCCTCGGGGCGCATCTGGTCGAAGCAGTGCCGGCGCGCAGCCTCATCATCGCCGACGGCGTGGTCCTGAACCCCTGGGGCACGCCCTATGCCCGGCATGTCCGGGAGCATGTCGAGGCTTTCGCCGGCGTGCCGGGGCATATCCATCGGGCGATGCTGGCGGTCCAGCTTACGACCGGCGTCTCTCGGCCACTGTCCGCGCAGATGGAAGAGGCGCTGATCGCGCCCTGGACGGGCGAGGTCGGGCAGAGCGCCTATTACCGGCAGATCGCCCTCTACGACCACGACTACACGGGGCGGCTGGAGGCGCTCTACCCGGGGATCCGCGTGCCGACACTCATCCTTTGGGGCGAAGAGGATCGGTGGGTCGATCCCACGGTCGGGCAGCGCCTCGCCGCGCTCGTTCCCGGGAGCCGGCTGGAGACACTGCCCGATGCCGGCCATTTCTCGATGCTGGATGTCCCGGGACTGTTCGCCAGCCTATTGCGCGCCGAGCTGACGGCACACGGTTCGGTCCCGGCATGACTGCGCCTGGACCGAACCGGGCGCAAGGCCGGCCGGGCCTCTCGCCCGGATCGGCTTTGCGCAAGGTCCTTCCCTTATTCTCTTCCCTGCCGATCAGAGGCGACCGTTGAACGCCGCCTCGAAGATCGACCGGGCCAGTTCCTTCGTGAGGGGGACAGGATTGCCGCCGGCGGTCGGATCGACAACCGCCATTTCCGAAATCGGTCCGATCCGGCCGTCATCGACGCCGAGTTCGGCGACCGTGTTCGGCACGCCGATCTCGGCCCGCAGTTCCAGGACCCAGGCCTGGAACGCATCGAAGCTGGGGGCGAGCCCCAGATAGGCGGCAAGGCGCGCGATCCGGTCCTCGATCGCCGGACGGTTCGCCGCCAACACATAGGGCATGAAGACGGCGTTGGTCATGCCGTGGTGGGTGTCGTAGAGCGCGCCCACCGGATGGGACAGCGAATGGATCGCGCCCAGGCCTTTCTGGAAGGCGGTCGCGCCCATGGCGGCTGCCGCCATCATGCCCGCGCGTGCCGAGATGTCGGTGCCCGCATGGACTGCGCGGGCGAGATGCTGTTTCACGAGCCGCATCCCCTCGACGGCCACGCCGTCCGCCATCGGGTGCCAGCCGGGGGCGCAATAGGCTTCAAGGCAGTGGGCGAAGGCGTCCATGCCCGTGCCGGCGGTCAGCCGGGGCGAAAGGCCGACCGTCAGCTCCGGATCGCAGATCACGACGGCCGGCATCATCTTCGGATGGAAGATGACCTTCTTGGTATGGGTCTCCTCGTTGGTGACCACGCCGGCGCGCCCCACTTCCGATCCGGTCCCGGCGGTGGTCGGCACGGCCACGATCGGCGCGATCCCGTCCGGATCGGCCCGTGTCCACCAGTCGCCGATATCCTCGAAGTCCCAGATCGGCCGGGTCTGGCCGGCCATGAAGGCGATCAGCTTGCCGACATCCAGGGCCGACCCGCCGCCGACCGCGATCACCCCGTCATGGCCGCCCGCCTTGAAGGCGGCGACGCCGTTCGCGACATTCGTCTCGACCGGGTTGGGACGGACGTCCGAATAGACCGCGACCGCAAGACCCGCGGCCCGGCAGGTCTCGACCATGGCCGCGATCATCGGCAGGCCGGCGATGCCCGGGTCCGTGACCAGGAGCGGCTTCGACATTCCGGCGATACGGCAGGCGTCCGCCAGCTCCGAGATGCGGCCTGGACCGAAGCGCACGGCGGTCGGGTAGTTCCAGTTCGCAGTCAACTGCACGTCAATTCCTCCAGAAGGATCGTGTGGCACCGGTCAGAAGGCCGTGCGCAGGTGGAAGGATTTCGGACGGGTCAGCGTCTCGTAGCCGACCCGGGACAGGGTCGCGCCGCGGCCCGTGTCCTTGACGCCGGTCCAGGCGAGGGCGGGGTCCAGATAGTCGCAGCGGTTCATGAAGACGGTGCCCGTCTCGATCCGGGCGCCGATCTCCGCCGCCGCGCCTTCGTCCCGTGTCCAGATCGAGGCGGTGAGGCCGTAGGCGCTGTCGTTCATCAGCTCCACCGCCTCGTCGTCGCCCGAGACCGCCATGATGCCGACCACGGGTCCGAAGGATTCCTCGATCATCACGGACATCTGATGATTGACCTCGGTCAGCACCTGGGGGGCCATGTAGGGCGTCCCGGGTGCGTCCTTCGGGAACGCCCGTGGGTCGACATGCGCCGTGGCGCCGGCCCGGATCGCGGCATCGATCTGGCCGCGGACGAAATCCGCCGCCGAGGCCCGGACCATGGGGCCGAGCGTCGTCGCTTCGTCCAGCGGGTCGCCCAGCACATAGCTGCGGGTCATGTCGACGAAGCCGTCCACGAAGGGGCGGTAGACGTCGCGGTGGACATAGATCCGCTCGATCCCGCAGCAGGACTGGCCCGAGTTGAAGAAGGCGCCGTCCACCAGGTTCTCGACCGCCTGGGCCAGATCTGCATCGGCGCGCACATAGGCAGGGTCCTTGCCGCCCAGCTCCAGCCCCAGCCCGGTGAAGGTGCCGGCGGCGGCTCGCTCCATCGCCCGGCCGCCCTCGACGGATCCGGTGAAGTTCACCTGGTCCACCCGACCGCCCGAGATCATCGCCGCGGTCTGCTCATGGCTCAGGAACAGGTGCTGGAACAGTCCCTTCGGCAGGCCGGCGCGATCGAAGGCGGCCTGGAACCGCTCGGCCACCAGCAGGGTCTGCGCGGCATGCTTCAGGATCACCGCGTTCCCGGCCATGAGCGCCGGGACGACGGTGTTGACCGCGGTGAGATAGGGATAGTTCCAGGGGGCGACCACCAGCACCAGCCCCAGCGGCTCGCGCGAAATCCAGCGACGGAACTTGTCCTTCGGGCCGGGATCGATCGGGGCGAGGGCGGCCGCCGCGATGTCGATCATGTATCGCGCCCGCTCCTCGAAGCCGCGAAGCTCGCCGGCGCCGTAGCGAACCGGCCGGCCCATCTGCCAGGCGAGCTCCGGAACGATCTCGTCCTTCATCGCCAGCATCGCATCGACCGCGGCCGAGCAGTAACGGGCCCGGTCGGCGACGGGAACGCGGCGCCATTCGGTCTGGGCGGACCGCGCCTCGTTCAGGGCAGCTGCGATTTCGGCGTCCGTGGCGACGGGACGTTCCGCATAGACGCGCCCGTCTACGGGCGACACGCAGCGTATGGTCGTGGTCATGATCAGAGGTCCGTTTGCTCCGGTGAGGTTGCGGGCGGTCAGGCCCGCTCGAAGCCGCGCCGCACTTCCCAGTCGGTCACCCGCCGGTCGTATTCGGCCTGCTCCCATTCAGCGGTATGAATGTAGTGGGCGAGGACGTCTTCGCCGAGCGCCTGCCTCAGCATTTCCGACCCGCGCATGAGATCGATCGCCTCGCGCAGGGTCTTGGGGATCTCGCGCAGGTTCTCGCCGTGATAGGCGTCGCCGGAGAAGGCAGGCTCAAGCTCCAGCTTCTGCTCGATCCCGGCAAGCCCCGCCGCCAGCAGTGCGGCGAAGGCGAGATAGGGATTGATGTCGGCGCCACCCACCCGGCATTCGATGCGGATCGATTTCGTGTTCTCGCCGCACAGGCGGAAGCCTGCGGTGCGATTGTCCAGGCTCCAGACGGCCTTGGTCGGCGCGAAGGTGCCGGCCTGGAATCGCTTGTAGGAATTGATGTAGGGCGCGAGGAACCAGGTGATCTCGCGGGCATAGGTCAGCTGCCCGGCGACGTAGTGGCGCATGGTATCGGACATGCCGTGTTCGCCCTGCGGGTCGTAGAACAGCGATGTCCGGCCCTCGGCGTCCCACAGCGAGGAGTGGATGTGGCAGCTTGACCCGGCCAGGTCGTAGCGCCACTTGGCCATGAAGGTCACGGCCTTGCCGTGCTGGTCCGCGATCTCCTTGCAGCCGTTCTTGATGATGACGTGCCGGTCGGCCATTTCCAGGGCGTCCGCGTAGCGGACGTTCAGCTCCTCCTGCCCCGGTCCCCATTCGCCCTTGGAATTCTCGATCGGGATGCCGGCGCCCTGCAGCTTGGTGCGCATGGCCCGCATCACCCCTTCCTCGCGCGTGGTCTGGAGGATGTTGTAGTCCTCGATGTAGTAGCCGGCCGTCCTGGGGTCCCGGAAGTCCCGGTCGTGGATCGCCCGGTAGCTCTCGTCGAACAGGTAGAATTCCAGCTCGGAGGCGAAATAGGCCCTGGCGTTCATCGCCTTCAGCCGGTCGACCTGCTTCTTCAGGATCGCCCGCGGGCTGTGCGGGACCGGCTCGTGGGTGTGATGGTCCAGAACGTCCGCCAGGACCAAGGCCGTGCCCTCCAGCCAGGGAATCCGCCGCAGGGTCGAAAGGTCAGGTTTCAGGACGAAATCGCCATAGCCCTGCTGCCAGCTTGCGGCGGCGTAGCCCGGCACCGGTTCCATGTCGATGTCGTTGGCCAGCAGGTAGTTGCAGGCATGGGTTTCCTCGTGGGCGGAATCGACGAAGAATTCGGCTTGGAAGCGCTTTCCGACAAGCCGTCCGATCATGTCGGGGAAACACACGATCACCGTGTCGATGGTGCCGCTCGCGATTTCCTGCTTCAGGTCCGCAAGCGTGAGAATGCCTGTCATTCGATGATTTCCGTCATTGTCCAGCGGATTGGACGGGCC
>JAJUFW010000469.1 GCA_029263555.1 Alphaproteobacteria bacterium | reverse complement strand
TCTACGATGGCAAGTTCGACGTGCTGCTTTCGACCACGATCGTCGAAAGCGGCCTCGACGTGCCGTCGGCAAACACCCTGATCCTGCACCGGGCCGACATGTTCGGCCTGGCCCAGCTCTATCAGCTGCGCGGTCGCATCGGCCGGTCGAAACTGCGCGGCTACGCCTATCTCACCTACGCGCCCAGGACCGCGCTTTCGGAAACGGCGCAAAGGCGGCTGCACGTGATCGAGACGCTGGACAGCCTGGGGGCCGGTTTCTCGCTGGCCAGTCACGACATGGACATCCGCGGCGCCGGCAATCTTCTGGGCGAGGAGCAGTCGGGGCATGTCCGCGAGGTCGGCGTCGAGCTTTACCAGCAGATGCTGGAGGAGGCGGTGGCCGCGGTCCGCTCCGGCGCCGCTCCGGGCGCCGAGGTCGATCAATGGGTGCCGCAGATCAATCTCGGCCTGCCTGTCATGATCCCGGAGGACTATGTCGCGGACCTCAATGTCCGTCTCGACCTTTACCGGCGAATTTCGCGCCTGGTCGATCAGGCGGATATCGACGCCTTCGCGGCGGAGCTCATCGACCGCTTCGGCGAGCTTCCGCAGGAGGTCGAGAATCTGCTGAACTTGGTCGCCCTGAAGCGCCTCTGCCGCACGGTCGGGGTGGAGAAGCTGGAAGCCGGCCCGAAGGGGGTCGTGATCACCTTCCGGAACAATCGCTTCGAACGGCCGGACCGCCTTGTCGAGTTCATCGCGAAGCAGGCCGGGTCGGCCAAGCTTCGGCCCGACCACAAGCTCGTCTGCATCCGGGCCTGGGAAACGCCTGCGATGCGCGTCAAGGGCGTGCGGCACCTCATGCAGGACCTGATCGCGATCGCCGCCTGATGCCAGTCAGGACGACCGGTCGGCGAGCGCGGGGCCCGGCCCGGTTTCGGCCAGGTCGAACATCGGATCGAAGGCGTGAGGTTCCTGCGCGCCGGAAAGCGCGTAGCGCCCGGCGAAGACGAAACAGGGAACGGCCTGGATGCCCATTCGCCGGGCCGTGGCATCGGATGACAGGATTGCCGCAATCTCGGCGTCGCTCATGAGATGGGACCGGATTTCGTCTGCGCCGTAGCCCAGTGAGACGCCGATCCCGGTCAGCACGTCGACATCGCCTATGTCGAGCCCGTCCGCGAAATAGGCGCGAAAGATCGCCTCGACAGCCGCGCCGACGTCGCCCCGCCTGGCCGCGACCCAGCGGACCAGGCGGTGCCCGTCCAGGGTGTTCGGCGTGCGCGTTATCCGGTCGAGGTTCAGGGGCAGCCCGTCCCGCGTCGCCGTATCGGTGATCATCGCGTGGATCTGACGGGCTCGCTCCGGACCGCCGAACTTGGTCGCGAGATAGGCGCCGCGATCCATGCCGCCCCGCGGCATGCCCGGATTGAGCTGAAAGGGCCGCCAGCAAATCCGTGGCTGCAGATCCGGACGATTTGCCAGGGCACGTTCAAGCCGATGCTTGCCAATGTAGCACCAGGGGCATACGAGGTCGAAATAGACGTCGATCTCCATCACCGTCCTCCCGGCGCCGCATCGGGAACCGATTGTTAACCCGGTGGGACGATATTACCCGTTCGCAGCCGTTCGGAGCCACAATGTCTGATCAGGAATATGTAGCCGCGAAGGTCAAGGAGGCCGTGGCCCGCTCGGCGGGTGAGACCGTGACGGCGCAACGCCTGCTGATCGCCTGGTGCGCCCGCGACGACCGGCTTCTGCGGGGACTGGTTTCGCCCTTTCTTCGGGGCATCGTGGCACACGCAGTGGAACGGGCGGCCAAGGCGCCGGCAGCGGCGGCGGCCCCGGCGAAACGGCTCAGCAACCAGGCGCTGGACAATGTGATCGGCCAGCTTGGCCAGCGCATCGGGACCCGGAACCAGCCCCGTGGCATGACCGCCCTGATCAATCCGCCGTCCCAGCCGGCGGCGGGGGAGGGACACGAACGGAGCCTCCGCCAGCTCGCCGCGGCTTTCGCGCGCAAGCGGCTCGAGCAGCGGGGCCGCTGAGCGGCGCCCGGCCGTTCCAGGGCATCCGGTGCGTCGTCGGGGCTGGAGAGCGGAGCTGCTCGGCAGAGCCGCGATGCCCGTGGCTGCCTTTCCGATACGTTGATCGTTCCGTTCGGAAGCAATAACCCGCAGGTTGAGAGGATTTGCGATGGCGTGGGCCGTGCTGATCGTTGCCGGGCTGTTCGAGGTCTGCTGGGCCGTGGGACTGAAATATACCGAGGGCTTCACCCGCCTCATTCCCAGTCTGTGGACCGGCGGTGCCATGCTCGTCAGCCTCTATCTGCTGTCGGTGGCGCTCCGGACCCTGCCGCTCGGGACCGCCTATGCCGTCTGGACCGGTGTGGGCGCCGTCGGCACGGTCGTCATGGGTATCGTACTTCTCGGTGAATCGCCGGATTTGCCGAGGCTCTTCTGCATCGGCCTCATCGTCGCGGGAATCGTCGGGCTGAAGCTGGTTACGCCGGGATGATTCCGTCAGGCGCGAACAGCTCGGAAAAGCGCGCAAGAAAGGCCTGTTTCGCGATCGCGGGTGACTGCGGCGCCAAGGGCGGAGCTCGTCTGCTGCGGCGGTAGCTCAGGATCTTCCGCGCCTCTTCCTCGGTAAAGCCGGCGAGGTCGACGGCCTCGGAGAACGCGGCGACCCGGTCGGCCCGCTTGATAGCCTGAGCGATATTCTCGGGCAGGCGCGCCGGAAGGCAGAACCGTATGTGGATCGCCGCCTGAAGCGCGCGCTCGACCGTCTTGTAGGCATCGCCGATCGCCCCTTTGAAGGGGGAGATCATGTCGCCGATCACGTATTCCGGCGCGTCGTGGAGCAGGGCGGCCAGCCGCCAGCGCGCTTCGGCGTCCGGATTCTCCTCCGCGAAGATCTCCTCGACCAGGACCGAATGCTGGGCGACCGAGAAGGCGTAATCGCCCCTCGTCTGGCCGTTCCAGCGGGCCACGCGGGCCAGCCCATGCGCTATGTCGTCGATCTCGATGT
>JAJUFW010000589.1 GCA_029263555.1 Alphaproteobacteria bacterium | reverse complement strand
CGCCCCTCTTTGCCGCCTATTACGCCGACGTGAAGGAGGCGGTCGCGGTCGATGCCGACACCGTGCGGTTTGTCTTCTCTACCGGCAGCAACAACGAGCTGCCGGTGATCCTGGGCCAGCTCCCGGTGCTGCCGAAGCATTTCTGGGAGGGCCGGGATTTCGGCGCATCCTCTCTCGAGCCGCCGCTGGGCAGCGGCCCCTACCGGGTCGCATCGGTCGATCCCGGGCGGGCGATCACCTATGAACGGGTTGCCGACTGGTGGGGCGCGGATCTGCCGATCAACCGCGGCCAGTACAATTTCGACCGGATCCGCTTCGACGTCTATCGTGACCCGAGCGTCGCGTTCGAGGCGTTCAAGGCGGGCCAGTTCGATTTTCGGATCGAGAACGTCGCGCGCAACTGGGCCCGGGGCTACGACGTGCCGGCCGTGGCCGAAGGCCGGCTGATCAAGGCCGAGATCCCGACCCGGCTGCCGGAGGGCACCCAGGGCTTCTTCTTCAACACCCGCCGGCCGATCTTCGCCGACGTCCGGGTGCGCGAGGCGATCAGCCTGCTCTTCCCCTTCGAATTCCTGAACCAGAGCCTGTTCTTCGGGCTCTACGAACGGATCGACAGCTATTTCGAGAACTCCGACATGGCCGCCTCCGGCATTCCGGAGGGACAGGAGACGGAGATCCTGGAACCCTATCGCGACCGCCTGCCCGAGCGGCTTTTCACCGAACCCTTCGTTCCGGCGAGCGCCGACGACCCGCAGGAGCTCCGGCGGAGCCTGCGGACGGCGCTCGAGCTCTTCCGGCAGGCCGGCTGGGAGATCCGGGACGGCGTCCTGACGGAGGTCGCGAGCGGGCAGCCCTTCCGTTTCGAGCTGCTGCTCGACGACCCGACCTTCGAACGGGTCGCCCAACCCTTTGCGCAGAACCTGGCGCGGGCGGGCGTCCGGATGACGCTAAGGATGGTCGACAGCGCCCAGTACGAGGCCCGGGTCAGCAACTTCGACTACGACATGATCTCGGTCCGCCTGCCCCAGTCGGACTCGCCCGGCAATGAGCAGCGCGAGTTCTGGAATTCCGCCGCCGCCACGACGCCCGGAACCCGGAACTATGCCGGGATCTCGGACCCGATCGTCGACCGGCTGATCGAGGGTCTGATCAATGCGCCCGACCGCCCGACGCTGATCGCCTGGACGCGTGCGCTCGACCGCGTGCTTCTCTGGGGACATTATATGGTGCCGCACTGGTTCCTGGCGGACACCTGGCTCGCCTACTGGAACCGCTTCGGGCAGCCGCCGGTCATGCCGGCCTACGGGCTGCCCTTCCTCACCACCTGGTGGATCGACCCGCAGAAGAACCCCGGAATTTCGAGGTAGACTGGACACATGATCGACCGCCGCACCTTTGCCAAGCTTGCGCTGCTCACCCCGGCCATGACGGCGCTGCCGCTCGGCATCCTGCCCGCCGGGGCGTCCACGCGACCGGGCGCGGTCACGCATGCCATCACCCAGTATGGCGATCCGCCCAAATACGGACCCGACTTCCCGCACTGGGACTATGTGAACCCGGACGCGCCGAAGGGCGGGGAGCTGTGGCTGAGCGCCTTCGGCAGCTTCGACACGCTCAACGGCTTCACCATGCGCGGCGAGGAGGCGGACGGCCTGGGCCTCATCTACGATTCGCTGCTGATCGGCAACAGCGACGAGGTGACGACGTCCTACGGATATCTCGCCGAATCGATCGAGTTTGCGGAGGACCGATCCTGGATCGTCTTCCATCTGCGGCGGAACGCCCGTTTCCACGACGGGCATCCGATCACGGCCGAGGACGTGGTCTGGACCCACGAAACTCTGCGGGAGAAGGGGCGACCCTTCTACCGGACGCGGTTCTACAACGACGTGGCCTCGATCGAGGCGGTGGACGAGTACACGGTGCGGGTCGCCTTCTCCAGCACCGCCAACCGGGCGCTCCCGGAAGCGATCGGCGGCTTCCCGATCCTGCCCAAGCACTATTGGGAAGGCCGGGACTTCGAGCGGGGCACCCTGGAGCCGCCGCTCGGCAGCGGGCAATACCGGATCGCCGCGGTCGATCCCGGGCGGTCGATCACCTACGAGCTGGTCGAGGACTACTGGGGCGCCGACCTGCCGCACAACCGCGGCACCATGAATTTCCAGAAGATCCGCTACGACTACTACCGCGACAACAGCGTCCGCTACGAGGCGTTCAAGGGCGGCGAGTTCGACTTCATGTCGGTCACCGAGCCGCAGCAATGGGCGCGCGGCTTCGAGAATCTCCCGGCGGTCAAGCGCAAGGCCCTGATCCTGGAGACGCTCCCGTCCACCGATCCGGCAAGCTTCTCGGGCTTCT
>JAJUFW010000343.1 GCA_029263555.1 Alphaproteobacteria bacterium | reverse complement strand
TCCGTGATCCATCAGATCGACGTGTGCCGATATCTTTTCGGGGAACCGTCCAGCGTATACGCCCAGGCCCGCCGCATCAGTCCTCAGGTGAAAGGCGAGGACCTGGTCAGCCTGTCGATGCGCTTCGGCGAGACGATCGCCCTCATCGAACGCAGCTACGCATCGCGCGGCTATTCGCCGCCGCCGATGGCTTCGGAAACCCTTACGGTGGAGGCGGAACGCGGCGCGCTCTTCATCGACCGGGAGGGCCGCCTTCGCATCGAGATCGACGTGCCGGGCGAGCGCCGGACCTTGTGCCCGGAGATCGAGCTGGAAGGTGCCTACCGGCGCTCCTACGCGGCGACGATCCGGCATTTCGTCGAGGCGTTGCGCCACGGCGCGCCGTTCGAGACGGACATCGACGACAATCTGCGCACCCTTGGTGCGGTCATCGCGGCCTACGGATCGCTGGAAAGCGGCCAGGTCATCCAACTGAACGAAGCGAGAGAAACCGGAAAATGAAGCTCCTGGTGCTGCCCGGCGACGGGATCGGAGAGGAGATAACGTCGGCTACGCTGGACGTCCTGAAGGCGGCGGACGGCAAGCATGGCCTGGGCCTCGAATACGAGTTCGACGAGATCGGCTTCGTCGCCCTGGAGAAGACGGGCTCGACCTGCCCGGATGCGGTTCTCGAGCGGGCACGGCAATGCGACGGGATCCTGCTCGGCCCGGTCTCCCATCTCGACTACCCGCCGCGCGACAAGGGGGGCGTGAATGCCTCGGCAGCCTTCCGGGTGAAGCTCGATCTCTATGCCAATGTCCGGCCCGCCCGATCGAGGCCCGGCATCGGCTCCGTGCGGACGCCGATGGACCTGATCATCATGCGCGAGGCGACCGAAGGCTTCTATCCCGACCGCAACATGGCGGCGGGGCCGGGCGAGTTCATGCCCGTGCCTGGGGTAGTCATCTCCATGCGCAAGATCACCGCGCATGCCTGCAACCGCATTGCACGGCGCGCTTTCGAAGCGGCCCGCGAGCGGCGCGGCAAGGTGACCGCGGTCCACAAGGCCAACAACATGATCATGAGCGACGGCTTGTTCCTGGAAGAGGTGCGCAAGGTCGCCAAGGAATTTCCAGACTGCGAGCTGGACGAGATCATCATCGACGCCTGCGCCGCCTGGCTGGTGCGCGACCCGTCACGCTTCGACGTGATCTGCGCGACGAACTTCTACGCCGACATCCTGTCCGACCTAGCCTCCGAGCTGTCCGGCAGCCTGGGCCTTGCCGGGGCGATCAACGCCGGCGACGATCTGGCAGCGGCCCAGGCACAGCATGGCTCGGCTCCCGACATTGCCGGCCAGGACAAGGCCAATCCGACCTCGCTCATCCTCTCGGCGGCCATGCTTCTCGACTGGTTCGGCCGCCGCCGCGGGCTGCCGGCATTCCAGGCCGCCGCCCGCGACATCGAGGCGGCCATCGACAAGCTGCTGGCCGACAAGGAGACGCGGACGCCGGATCTGGGCGGGCCGCTGGGCACGAAGGCCTTCGGCCTCGCCGCAGCTCGAGCGGTGGCCGGTTGACGCAGCCCCCTCTCATCGACGCAGGGCAGCAATCCGGCCGCCGGACTCCCGAAGAGCCGGCCGCCGGATTGCCGCGCGGCGCCTGCGACTGCCACGTGCACCTGTTCGGGCCGCCCGAGCGCTATCCGCTCTTGCCCGGACGGGCGTACACGCCCGGCCTGGCCGAAGCCGCGGACGCCGCCGCACATCTCGATGCGCTCGGTCTCGAACGGCTCGTCCTGGTGCAGCCGAGCCCTTACGGGTTCGTCAACCGCTGCCTCCTGGACGGGCTGGCGGTGCTCGGGGACCGCGCCCGGGGCATCGCGGTCACGGGTCCGGACCTGTCCGACGCCGAGCTGGCCGACCTGGACAGCCGGGGCGTCAGGGGCATCCGCGTCAATCTCGGTGATTCCCGGGGCGACGTGTCGGGGCAGATTGCGGAGGCGGTCGCGGCCTATGGCGCGCGGCTGGCAGGCAGCCGCTGGGTGCTTCAGCTGCACGCACCGGCCGCGGCGCTCGTGGCGGCGGGCGCCGCCCTGTCGCGATCGCCCGTACCGCTCGTCATCGATCATTTCGGTCACGTACCGGTCCGCCCGATGCTCGATCAGGCCGCCTGCCGCGGAATCGAGCGCATCCTCGAGGAGGCGGACGCGCATCTCAAGCTCTCCGCTCCTTACCGCATCACCGAGGACCCGGATGGCCTCGCGCGGATGGGAAACTGGGTCGGGCACCTGGCCGATCGGTGGCCCGAGCGCCTGATCTGGGGATCGGACTGGCCCCATACGCCCCCGCATGGGGACCACAGCTTTCGGTTCCGCGACATCGACACTGCACGGGACCTCGTCCGCCTCCTGTCCTGGCTGCCGGATGCGCAACTCCGGAAGCGGATCCTGGCGGACAACCCGGCCCGGCTCTTCGGCTTTCCGCCGGCCGCTCCCCTATAGGCTTCTAGTGCAGGTGCCTCAGCTTGTCCGGGTTCCGCACCACATAGATCGCCGCAACCTTCCCGTCCTCGATCTCGAGCGCGGTCGTCTGGATTTCGCCATCCGCCTCCCGCGTGACGAAGCCGGGCAGTCCGTTGATCCACCCGGCGCGGAGGAGCGTCGAGCCATGCGCCCGGAACTGGGCGGCCAGATAGCCGTGTAGCTTCATCACGGCATAGAAGCCGAGGATCGGCTTCGTGGCGGCCGGACGCTTGCCGCCGCCATCGGAATGGACGCTGACATCGGAGGCCAGCATCGCGCCGAGCGTCTTCATGTCGCCGCTGCGGGAGGCGGCGAAGAACGCCTTCGCCAGCTCCAATCCCCGCTCCTTGTCGACCTGGAAGCGGGGCCGCGCCTCGCGGACGTGGCGGCGCGCGCGGGCCGCCAACTGGCGGCAGGCGGCCGGCTCCCTCCCGATGGTCGCCGCGACTTCGTCGAATCCCAGGCCGAACACGTCGTGCAGCAGGAAGGCCGCCCGCTCGAGCGGCGAAAGCCGTTCCAGCGCCAGCATCAGGGGAAGCGTCACGTCGTCGGCCTCTTCCTCCTCCATCACGGGATCGGGAAGCCAGGGGCCGATATAGGTCTCGCGCTGGCGGCGCGCGGATTTGAGCTGATCGAGGCAGAGCCGGGTCACCGTTCGCCGCAGAAACGCCTCCGGCTCACGCACGGCGCCGCGGTCGGCCTTCATCCAGCGGATGAAGGCCT
This sequence comes from Alphaproteobacteria bacterium, assembly GCA_029263555.1. GTDB lineage: Bacteria > Pseudomonadota > Alphaproteobacteria > DSM-16000 > Inquilinaceae > JAJUFW01. The sequence continues at coordinate 896 of JAJUFW010000343.1, read as the reverse complement.
CCTGCACCATGTCCTCGGCATCGGCGACCGAGCCGAGCATGCGGTAGGCGACGCGCATGAGCGTCGGACGCAAGGGGTCGAAGACCGCCGCCGCGTCCTCGCGCCCCGTCTCGACCGCGGCGTCCGCCATCAGGCGACCGCCTGGACGGCTTTCGCCTCCGCCGGGTCGACCCACAGGCCGAAGCCGACGGCGAGGCGGTTCCATCCGTTTATGACATTGATCATGAGCGTGAGCTTGACCTGCTCTTCCTCCGTGAAATGCGCGCGCAAGGCCTCATAGGCCTCTTCCTGCGTGTGCCCTTCGGAGAGCCTGGTCAGCGCCTCGGTCCAGCCGAGCGCAGCCCGCTCCCGATCGGTATAGCAGTTGGCCTCCCGCCAGGCCGCGAGAAGATAGAGACGCTGCTCCGTCTCGCCCGCGGCCCGCGCTTCGGTCGTGTGCAGGTTGATGCAATTGGCGCAGGCGTTGATCTGCGAGGCACGGATCTTCACGAGCGCGACAAGGCTCGGTTCCAGACTGGACGCGATGGCGACGGACGTCGACATCCAGCTCTTCATGAGGGACGGGGCGGCGGTGAAGGGGTTGAGCTTGGCAGTCATCTTCGGACTCCTTCGTTGGTTCCGGCACCATGACGAGCCAGGATCCGCCGGTGTGACATGAGAGGGGCCGCTGCCCAGCACGTCCATCCCCGCCCCGGTCACGCCGCGACCTCCACCGCCCCGAGCGGCCTTGAGCAGCAGGCCAGGATGAAGCCGCCCTCGACCTCGTGGTCCAGGATACCGCCATTGTGGCTCATCGCGACCTCGCCGGAGAGCTTGCGGACCTTGCAGGTGCCGCAAAGGCCGGATTCGCAGGCCGCCGGTATGCGGACGCCGGCCGCGCGGGCGGCCTCGAGCAC
>JAJUFW010000371.1 GCA_029263555.1 Alphaproteobacteria bacterium | reverse complement strand
GATGGGATGCCGGAACAGACCCGTGCGCGGCCGAGAAGTTGCGGACCGCGCGGCGCCGCTCGCGAAAAGCGGTTATGGCTGGCGCGCCGTGAGTGGCTCGCCGATTCCCAGCAGATTGTTGCGGGTGCCCGGTCGGGTCCGGGGGCCGACCCAGACCTTCATGAACATCGGGTAGAAGGCATCTCCGGCCACCGGTTCGCCAATCAGCTTGCCGTTCCGGAAGAAGCCGCGCTGCATCAGCTCGCCGTTCTCGTGATAGCGGGTCAGCTCCCCCTCGATCTTGTCGCCGGCATAGAAGGCCCGTTCGCTGACCCGACCGCTGGGGTAATAGCTGATGCAGTCCCCGGTAAGCCGGCCCTGGACATAGGTCATCTCCCGCATGAGCCGCCCCTGGTCATCGAACATCTTGGCGACGCCATGGGGCTTTCCGTCCACGTAGGGGACGATGCTCACGACGGTTTCGGCGGCGTTGTAGAAGGTTGCCGGACCGTGCTGCACGCCGTCGGCGAAGGTGATCCGGGCGGCGATCGATCCGGCGTTGTACGAGACCATCTCCCCGTGCCGGAGGCCGTTGCGGAACTGGATGGTATGCGCAAGCTTGCCGTCCTCGTATATCCGCGTCTCCCCGTGCAGCACGCCGTCGGCATATTGCGAACGCTGGACGATCGAACCGTCCGCGGCGTGGACGACCATTTCGCCGTCAAGCTTTCCGTTCTTGTAATGGGCGGTCAGAACGGTGCGCCCCGCCTCGTCCGTCTCCACGACAGGGCCGTTGAGAAGCGGTTCACCCTCGGCCGGTCCGGCCCCCGGCCCCTGTCCGTTTTCAGGCGTCTCGGTCATGGCATCAATTGATCTTCACAAGGCCGCCCTTCACGGTGAGCACCCCGCCCCCGTCGATCTCCCCGCTCGCGCTGGCCTTGACGGAGGCCATCGTTCCCTCCGCCTTCAGCGGGCCGGAGCTCTTGATGTCCACCGAGGCCCCGCCCTCCATCTTCAGGCTGGAGGCGGCCTTGAGGTTCATCGCCAACGCAGATTTGAGGTCCACGGCGCCGCTCGTCGACTCCGCCTTGATGCTGGCAGCCTTGATCGTGAGATCCCCCGTCACCTCGATCGTCAGATTGCCGCCGACGGTGAGCGTGTAGTCGCTCGTGACCGAATGCTCGAAGGCGTCCGAATTCGTGTGCGTCTCCTTGCCCTTCACCTCGACGGTGCGGGTTCCGGCCTGCACCTCCAGCTTGTCGTTCCCCTCCGTCACCGTGCGGGTACGGTTGTTCTTCACGGTGATCGTATTGTCGTGGTTGACGGTCAGCTTGGCGTCGTTCTCGATCGTCACCGTCTCGTCGTGCTTGATGGTGCGGGTGACGTCGTTCTCGACCAGCAGGTTGTAGTCCTTTTGGGCGTGGATATAGATCTCTTCCTGGTCGGTCTTGTCCTCGAACCGGATCTCGTTGAACTTGCCCTGGCCGCCCGTGGTGCTCTGGGACTTGATCGTGCTCTTCGTCTGCTCGGCCGGCAGGGCATAGGGCGGCGTGTTCTCGCCGTTGTAGACGGCCCCGGTGATGAGCGGACGGTCCGGATCCCCCTCCAGGAAGCTGACGACGACCTCCTGGCCGATCCGGGGCAGGAACACCATGCCCCAGCTCTTGCCTGCCCAGCCCTGGGCCACGCGAATCCAGCACGAGCTGTTCTCGTCCTTCTGTCCCTGGCGGTCCCAGTGGAACTGGACCTTCACCCGCCCATGGCTGTCGACCCACTGCTCCTCGCCGCTCTTGCCGACCACGATTGCCGTCTGGGTCGAGGGAATGACGGGCTTCGGCGTGATCTCCAGCGGCCGGAACGGGACCGTCGCCGGGAAGGCGACGAAATCCACGCGGTAATCCGCGCGCGAGGCGCGGATGCGCAGCGAGCGCACCACCCAATCGGTGTTCAGGGACGCGATCTCGTGCTCGCTCAACGTGAACTTGTACCCGGCGGTCAGCGTGCGCATCTGGCCGCCGCCCCGGAGCAGCTTGCGCCCCACCTCGATCGCCTCGAGCCGGCGCTTGGCGATCTTCTCCCCTTCCTCGGTGCTGACATGGCGGACCGGAAAGTCATGGAGCGCCAGCGTCTGGTTGTCCTGTCCCTGGACCTTGCTGAACAGGGACGTCGTCGGGGTTTCGAAATTGAAGCTGTTCACCCCGTAGGCGCCGCTCACCAGATGCTGGTCGCAGGCGACCTCCGAGATGATGTCCTCCTCCAGGGCCGATCTCACATTGCTCCGGTAGCGGAGAGTCGATCCGTTGGGGCAGGGCTGGTGCGCGTCGGCGTCGTCGCCCAGGATCAGGGTGTGCTTCTCCGCCTCGTGCTCGAAGTAGAAGAAGATCCCCTCCTCCTCCATCAGCCGGCAGACGAAGTTCAGATTGCTTTCCCGGTACTGGACGCAGTATTCGCGCGGCTGGTAGCTGCCGCTGAGCGATTGCCGATAGTCCGAGAACCCGGCGTCGCCGAAGACCGTGCTTATGATCTCCGGCACCGTCTTGTTCTGGAAAATCCGGGAATCCGACTGCAGCCCCAAAAGCCAGGTCCAAGGCCGCAGCTCCGCCTGGAAAAAGGCATGCCGGGACACCGGATCGACGCGCACGATCGAGAAGCGCGTGAAGACGCCGTGGATATGGCGCTGCACGGCATCCGTGCCCTGGACGAAGATCGTCGCCTTCGTTCCGACAAGCGTATCCCAGTTGTTCGGCACCTCCTCCGAGTGCAGTTCGATATCGTAGCGGAACAGCCCCGAGAGATGCTCCTCGCCGCGCAGATCGTCGATGACGAACTTGCCAGGACCAAGGCTGGTCTTGATCTTGAGGAGTTCGTTCTCCTGGCGGTCGGTGGTCATGACGCCTCGTCAAAGGTGTAGGTGAAGCCGTCCCCGTCGAGCCCGACGGCGATCGACCGGAACGGCTTGCCGTCAGCCATGCGCGACAGAATCCTGTCGGAGAGCTGCGGCAGCAGCGTCCCCGTGAGGATGTGGTCGACATTGCGGGCGCCGCTGTCGACTTCGAGGCACCGCGCCGCGATGCCCCGGGCAAGATCGGGCGCGAAGCGCAGCTCCGCGCCGTGCCGCTCGGACAGACGCCGGCGGACGCGGTCGAGCTTGAGATCGACGATCCGCCGGAGCGACTCGTCCGCCAGCGGGAAATACGGGACGACGACCATGCGCGCGAGCAGCGCCGGCTTCAGCGCGCGCACCAGGATGGGACGGATCGCCTCGACCGCCGCCTCGACGGACGGCGTCGTTCCGCTGTCGGCGGCGAGTTCGATCAGCTCCGTGGACCCCAGATTGGAGGTCATGAGGATCAGGGTGTTGCGGAAATCGATCTCGATGCCTTCGGAGTCCTCCATCCGGCCCTTGTCGAAGACCTGATAGAAGAGCTCCAGCACGTCGGGATGGGCCTTCTCGATCTCGTCCAGAAGGATCACGGAATAGGGCTGGCGGCGAACGGCCTCGGTCAGGATGCCGCCGGTGCCGTAGCCGACGTAGCCGGGAGGCGCGCCCTTGAGAAGGGCGACCGTATGCGCCTCCTGGAATTCGGACATGTTGATGACGATCAGGCTCCGCTCGCCGCCGTACATGAGATCCGCCAGGGTGATCGCCGTCTCGGTCTTGCCGACGCCGCTGGGCCCGGCAAGCAGGAAGACGCCGACGGGCTTTTCCGGATCGCCCAGCCCGGCGTGATGGGTCCGGATCCGGCGCGCGATGGCCTCGAGCGCCTGGGGCTGGCCGACCAGGCGCTCGCCCATCAGCGTTTCGAGCGACAGCATCGTCGCCATCTCGCTCTGCAGCATCCGGCCGACGGGAATGCCGGTCCATCCCGCGATGACGCCG
>JAJUFW010000668.1 GCA_029263555.1 Alphaproteobacteria bacterium | reverse complement strand
CGGTCGCCGGTTTGGCCCTCGGCCTCGTCGCCGCGGCCCTGGCCATCGGCCCGGGCGGGGCGTTCCTTGCCCTTGCCGCCGGGGCGGCGGGCGCCATCCCCGTCCTTGCCTATGCACGGCGGGCGATCGGCGGCCATACCGGCGACGTGCTGGGCGCCATCCAGCAGACGGCCGAGATCGCGATCCTGCTCGCGCTCGTCGCCCGGTCATGACCCTGACGACCCGCTGGTGGTGGATCCGTCACGCCCCGGTCGACAATCCCGACGACCGGTTCTATGGCCAGTTGGACCTTCCGGCCGACCTTTCGGACCGGCCCGCCCTCGAGGCGCTGGGCCGGCGATTGCCGAAGGACGCGCTATGGCTGGTCACGCCGCTTCGCCGGACCGGGGAAACGGCGGCGGCGCTGATGCGGGCCGCCGGGACCGGCCCAGTCCGGCGGGAAGTCGAGCCCGCGCTGATGGAGCAGAATTTCGGCGACTGGCAGGGCCGCACCCGGGCGGAGGTCTGGGCGACCATCGGCCCCGGACACCCGTTCTGGCTGGATCCTGCCGGCAGCCGCCCGCCGGACGGCGAAAGCTTCCTCGACCTCGCCGCCCGGGTGACGGCCGCCATCGAGCGCTGGTCCTCCACCCATCGCGGACGCGACATCGTGGCGGTCGCCCATGGCGGGACCGTCCGCGCGGCACTCGCCATGGCGCTCGGCCTTGACGGCGACAAGGCGCTGGCCTTCGCGGTCGATCCCCTGTCGCTGACCCGGCTCGACGTCGTGATCGGGGCGGACGGGCCGCCGGCATGGCGCGTCGGCGGCGTCAATCTGCCGCCCGGGGCGTCCGGGGCGGGGCGCTGATCAGTCGCCCGCCGCGCGCAGCCGGTCGACGACCGCCCGGACCCGCGATTCTTCCGCCCACATTGCGGCGCTGCGGCCCGTGAAATCCGTCCGGGTCGGATCGGCCCCGGCCTCGAGCAGCCGGTCGACGACGGCGAGATGGCCGCCGCGGGCCGCCGCCATCAGCGGCGTCACGCCTTCGCGGTTCTGCTGGTCGACCGGCGCTTCCGCATCGAGGAGCGCCTGCACGACGTCGACATTGCCCGAACCGGCCGCCCAGTAGAGCACCGTGTTGCCCAGCCTGTCGGTCAGGCCGACATTGGCCCTGGCGTCCAGCAGGATGCGGACCAGGGCGATGTTCCCGGTACCCGCGGCGAGCATCAGCAGCGTCCGCCCGTCCTGATCCTGAAGATTGGGGTTCCCGTCCTGCGCCAGCAGCCGCCGGAGCTCGTCTACATTGCCCGTCCTGACCGCCTCTATCAGAGCCGGCGGGCGATTGACGGTGATCTGCGCCGCGGCCGGCAGAACCGCCATCAGGCCGGTCGCGAGAAAGAGAGCAAGCAGCGATCGATAGAGCATTCCGAATGCCTCGATATGAGTCGCCGACACTCTAAGACCCGAGGCGCCGCGATACCACCCGCCGAACGGCGGATGCCCGACCCATGGCCTCCGAACGTTACATGAGTATCGATTGATGACAACGAAGGACGATCGGACATGGCCGAGACCGGTCCCGCGAAGGTTCGCGAAGCCGTGGGAATTTTCGATTCCGCCGACGAGCTGCAGTCCGCCGCCGACGCCCTGCGCGAGGCGGGGTTCGACCACTCCGACCTCAGCCTGATGGCCAGCGAAGCGGCGATCCGGGAAAAGCTGGGCGACCGGTTCCGGCGTGTCGAGGACCTGGCCGGCGATCCCGAGACGCCGCGGGCGGCCTATGTCGGCCGGGAGGAGACCGGGACCGGCAAGGGTGCCCTTGCCAGCGGCCTTGCCTATGTGGGCGCCGCGATCGCGACCGGCGCCGTCTTCTCGTCCGGCGGCGCGCTTGCTCCGGCGAT
>JAJUFW010000280.1 GCA_029263555.1 Alphaproteobacteria bacterium | reverse complement strand
GGCCTGAGCGTGGTCGTGGCCGACGCCGCGCTGCACGCGCTCGTCGACAGCTCCCCGTGGCTGGCCTCGCGGCCGCATCTCATCCCGGCGGGCGTGCTCCTCACCGCCGGGCTCTTCCAGTTCTCGCCCCTGAAGCACTCGTGCCTCGAGCGGTGCCGCTCGCCCATCGGGTTCGTCATCCAGCACTGGCGCGGGTCCCGGCGCGCGCTCCAGGCCTTCGCCCTCGGCACGCGCCACGGGATCTTCTGCGTCGGCTGCTGCTGGGCGCTCATGGCGGTGCTGTTCGCGGTCGGGATCATGAACCTGCCGGCGGTGGTCGCCCTTGCGCTCGCCGTCGGGATCGAGAAGCTGGTCCCGCGCGGCGACTGGATCGCCCGCGGCATCGGCATCGTCCTGATCCTGGCGGGCCTCTTCGTCCTGGGCTCGCCGCCGGCCGGCGGCCCGTCCGGCGATGCACCTTCCATGGATCACCAGGGGATGTGAGCTGGAGGCAGGGGCGTGGCCGGGGACGTGCGCCGTCAGGCGTCCAGGTTTTCCGGCCCGAAGGAGGCGGGCAGAAGCTCCTCGACGGTCATGATCCGCCGCAGGCCTTCGGGTCCGCAGATATGGACCCGGGTGTCGGGGGCGGCGAATTCCCGCAGGCGCTGGCGGCAGCCGCCGCAGGGCGTGCACAGCATGCCGTCGCCCTCCTCCCCGCCGATCACGACCGCGGCGACGATCCGGCGGGCGCCTGCCGTGCCCATGGCGCCGATTGCGCTTGCCTCGGCGCATTGCCCCTGGGGATAGGCCGCGTTCTCGATATTGGCGCCGGCGAAGATCCGCCCGTCCGGCGTCAGCACGGCGGCGCCGACCCTGAAGCCGGAATAGGGGGCGTAGGCGTTCTCCCGCGCGGCTTCGGCAGCGGCGAACAGCCGGTCGAACAGGGCGGGTTCCAGGGGCTGGCTCATCGTTCCTTCACATAGGGTATGCCGATCGCCTTCGGCGGGATAGCCTTGCCGATGAAGCCGGCCAGCAGCACCACCGTCAGGATGTAGGGCAGGGCCTGGATGAACTGGACCGGCACCTGGCCGATGCCCGGCAGCGGCACGCCCTGAAGGCGCGCTTCCAGGGAGCCCAGGAAGCCGAAGAGCAGGCAGGCGAGAAGCACCGGCACCGGCCGCCACTTGGCGAAGATGAGCGCCGCCAGCGCCAGATAGCCCTGGCCGGCGGTCATGTCGCGGCCGAAGGCGGCGTTCTGGGCGACCGAGAGATAGGTGCCGGCGATCCCCGTCAGAACACCGGCCACGATCAGCGCCTGGTAGCGCAGGGCCGAAACCGAGATGCCGGCGGTGTCGACCGCAGCCGGGTTCTCGCCGACCGCGCGGAGCCTCAGGCCGAACCGCGTCCGGTAGAGGACCCAGGCGGTCAGCGGCACGGCCGCGATCGCGAGATAGACCAGCAGGTTGTGGCCGCTGATCAGCTCGGCATAGATCGGGCCGATCACGGGCACGTCCGCCAGTTCCCGCGCGAAGGGCAGGGTGATCGCCTGGAAGCGCGCGTCGCCCGAAAGGGTCGGGGTCTGGCCGCCCCGCGCGAACCAGGCGATGCCCAGGGTCGGCGTCAGCCCGGCCAGCAGGATGTTGATGGCAAGTCCCGAAACCACCTGGTTGCCGCGATGGGTGATGCAGGCATATCCGTGCAGGAGCGAGAAGGCGATGGCCGTGACGATCCCGGCCAGGAGGCCGAGCCAGGCCGATCCGCCGACCGTCGCCACCGAGGCCCCGATGAAGGCCGCGCCCAGCATCTTGCCTTCGAGCGCGATGTCGACGACGCCCGACCGCTCGGCGAACAGGCCCGCAAGGGCCGCGAGCACCAGCGGCGTCGCGACCCGGACGGTCGCGTCGAGAAGCGTGACGACGAGATTGAAATATTCCATGGGCCCGTTCTCTTCGCCCTTGCTATCGCCTGCCCCGTCCGACCGCCCCGGTCACTCGGCCGGCGCCGGCCGGCGTGACCCGGCCGCCTCGGCCCGCCTCAGGAAGAAACGCTCGATGGCCGGGCGGAACATGTTCTCGAGCGCGCCCGCGAACAGGATCACCAGGCCCTGGATCACCACGATCATCTCCCGCGTAATCGTCGGCATCTCGAACGCCAGCTCGGAACCGCCCTGATAGAGCATGCCGAACAGCAGGGACGCGAGCAGGATCCCGACCGGATGGTTGCGGCCCATAAGCGCGACCGCGATGCCGACGAAACCATAGCCAGCGACGAAGTTCAGCAGGATCCGTTGCTGGACGCCCATGATCTCGTTCAGCCCGACGAAACCGGCGAGGGCGCCGGAAATCAGCATCGCCAGGATGATGCTGCGCGAGGGGGAGATGCCGCCATAGACGGCGGCGCGCGGGTTCTCCCCGACAGTGCGCAGCTCGTAGCCCCAGCGGGTGCGCCAGATGAAGGCCCAGACCAGGATGCTGCAGATCAGCGCCCAGAAGAAGCTGAGGTTGAGGGGCGACCGGGCGAACTTGATGCCGAACCAGGCCAGGATCTCGTGCATCGCCGGGAGCCGGGCATTCGGCAGGAACTGCCGCGTCTCGGGCGACATCTGGCCCGGCTGGATCAGCACGTTGACCAGAAGGTAGACCATCAGCGAGGCGGCGATGAAGTTGAACATGATCGTCGTGATGACGACATGGCTGCCGCGCTTGGCCTGGAGATAGCCGGGAATGAACGCCCAGGCCGCGCCGAACAGCGCGCCCGCCGCGATCGCCAGCGGAAGAATCGCCCAGAACGGCAGGAAATCGAAATAGAGGCAGACGAGGCCGACCCCCAGCCCGCCGATATAGGCCTGGCCTTCCCCGCCGATGTTGAACAGTCCGCAATGGAAGGCGACCGCGACGGCAAGGCCGGTGAAGATGAAATTGGTGGCGTAGTAGAGCGTGTAGCCGATCGCCGCCTCGTAGCCGAAGGCGCCGTAGATCAGGAAGCGCACGGCATCGAGCGGGTTCTCGCCGATGGCGATGACGACCAGGCCCGACACGAGGAAGGCCAGCGCAAGGTTGATCAGCGGGATCAGCCCGATCGATACCCAGCGCGGCACGGTCGCCGGCCGGCCGGCGTAGCTGGTGGCGGAAACGGTCATGCGCGCTGCGCTCCCATGCCCGGAATGGCGTCTGCCGGGTCGACGCGTTCCGCCGCCTCCGGCGGCACACCCGCCATCATGAGGCCCAGCGTGCGCTCCGACGCCTCGGCCTGGGAGACTTCGCCGACGATCGCGCCGTCGAACATGACCAGGATCCGGTCGCTCAAGGACATGATCTCGTCCAGCTCGACCGATACGAGGACGATCGCCTTTCCGCGATCCCGCATCTCGATCAGCCGGCGGTGAATGAACTCGATGGCGCCGATGTCGACGCCGCGCGTGGGCTGGCCGACCAGAAGAAGCTCCGGGTCACGCTCCATTTCCCGGGCGACGATCAGCTTCTGCTGGTTGCCGCCGGAGAAGTTGGCCGCCTTCAGCATCGGGTTCGGCGGCCGGACGTCGTATTTCTCCATGTGCCGGGCGCAGGTCTCGATGATCGCCTGGCGGTCGAGCAGGATCGGGCCGGTATAGGTCGGGTCGTCATGGTAGCCGAGAATCGTGTTCTCGAAGGCCTGGAAGCTGGTAACCAGCCCCTCGCGATGGCGGTCCTCCGGCACATGGGCAAGGCCGAGCCTGCGCATGGCGCGGGCGTCGCACCCGGCCGCGGAAGCGTTGCGGCCGTTCACCAGGATCTCGCCCCGGGCCGGCGGGACCATGCCGGCAAGGGCGGCCAGCAGCTCGGACTGGCCGTTGCCGGACACCCCGGCGATGCCGACGATCTCGCCCGCCCGGACGGTGAACGAGACGTCCTTGACGCGCCGCACCTTGCGCCGGTCGACGACATCCAGGTTGCGGACCTCCAGGATCGGCTCGCCCGGGGTGGCGGGCTGCTTTTCCACCCGAAGCAGCACCTTGCGGCCGACCATCATCTCGGCCAGCTGCTCGCGGTCCGTGTCGCGGGTCGCGACATTGGCCACGACCTCGCCCTGCCGCATGACCGTCACATGGTCGGTGATGGCCATGATCTCGCGCAGCTTGTGGGTGATGAGGATGACGGTCTTGCCCTGCTCCCTCAGCGCGGCAAGGATACGGAACAGCTCGTCCGCCTCCTGGGGCGTGAGCACGCCGGTCGGTTCGTCCAGGATCAGGACTTCGGCGCCGCGGAACAGGGCCTTCAGGATCTCGACCCGTTGCTGCAGCCCGACCGGCAGGTCGCCGACGATCGCGTCGACGTCGACCTCGAGCTTGTATTCGCGCTCGAGCCGCTGCAGCTCGGCCTTCGCCCTGGCCCGTCCGGGGCCGAGCGTAATGCCGCCCTCGCTGCCCAGCATCACGTTTTCCAGCACCGTGAACGGGTCCACCAGCATGAAATGCTGATGGACCATGCCGATACCGGCCGCGATCGCCTGATCGGACCCGGTGATGCGCATCGGCCGCCCGTTCACGCGGATTTCCCCGCTGTCGGCCTCGTAGAAGCCGTAGAGGATGCTCATCAGCGTCGACTTGCCTGCGCCGTTCTCGCCGATGATGCCGTGGATGGTGCCGCGGGCCACGGTCAGGGACACGTCCTTGTTGGCGTGGACCGGACCGAAATGCTGGTTGATGCCGATCAGTTCGATGGCCGGCGGGGCGTCCCCGCCGGCCATCCGGCCTTGCTGCGTCTCGTT
>JAJUFW010000558.1 GCA_029263555.1 Alphaproteobacteria bacterium | reverse complement strand
TCCTTCAGCCGGGTCACGAGTTCGTCGACCAGCCAACGGGGGACGAGATCCCGTTCCGTCGGATAGATGAACCGGAAGTTCAGGACGTGCACCAGCAGCACCTCCCAGTACTGGTCCATGTAGGACAGCAGGCGCTGCCAATCGATCAGCGCGTGCTGCTTCAGGATGACGTGGGCGATGTCGGCGCCGTCGTAGCGTGAGCGGTCCTGGATGAAGGCTTTCGACCAGATCAGCTCGGTCGGGCCCAGGATCGGGACCTCGATGCCGTGGATCCGGGCCGTTTCGGGCGCCTCGAACCAGTGCTCGTTGACGGGGGCGATCGCGTTCGTGGAATTGAAGATGACGTCGAAGAAATATTCGCCCCGCCAGACCTTGGCGATCCAGCGCTCGTCCTCGACTTCCGTCTCGAAGCCCAGCCGGCGGAACAGCGCGAGCACCCGCGGGTAGTCCCCCGGCCGGCAGAAGACGTCCAGATCCTTGGTCGACCGATCGAGCCCGGTATGGGCATTGACCGCATAGGTCCCGGCGACCAGGAACGGGACGCCCGACTTCTTCAGATGGCGCAGGCTCTCGACATAGAACGCCTCGGCCTCGGACGGGACGGAGGGATCGGCTTTCCGGGAAGGTTCGGGCATGGATCTCCTTCGGTCGTCATAGGCGTTGCGCCCCCGTCCTGCGGCCCGGGTCGGCGCCACGAGACGGCACGCGCCGCTACCGATGGGAAACGATTTTCCCAGGGTCACCGGGCATCACTTTCCGCCGAAGCCGACATTCCTTGCGGACGGGCGCCCCACGTTCGGCGGGCAGCGCGCCGATGTTCTTTATTTGTTCTCGCTCCCGGTCTATTATGGCCTCATGCCTGAGCTTCCGATCAAGGGCCGCGGGGCCGTCACCAACCGCAGCGGCAGGTTCGAGGCGCACGCCTACGAGAGCTTCGACGACGGCTGGCCGGGCAGCGGGACCGGTGGCGGGCCGGAGGACGATCCGCCGCCGCTGAAGACGACGCTCGCCATCGACGCGACGCGGACGATCATCACCCGCAACGCCTCGCCGGACGTGCCCTTCGACCGTTCGATCAACCCCTATCGGGGGTGCGAGCACGGCTGCATCTACTGCTTCGCCCGGCCGACCCATGCCTATTGGGGGCTGTCGGCCGGCCTCGATTTCGAGACCCGCCTTTTCTACAAGCCCGACGCCCCCGCTCTTCTCGAGCGGGAGCTGAGGGCGAAGGGCTACCAGCCGCGGACCATCGCGGTCGGGACGAACACCGATCCCTACCAGCCGGTCGAACGGGAGCTGAGGCTGACCCGGAGGATCCTGGAAGTGCTGAGGGATTTCAATCATCCGGCCGGGATCATCACGAAGTCGGCGCTGGTCGCGCGCGACATCGACATCCTGGCGCCCATGGCCGAGAAGGGGCTGGTCCAGGTCTCCGTCTCGGTGACCACGCTCGACCGCGACCTTGCCCGCCGGATGGAGCCGCGCGCCGCCACGCCCGCCCGCCGGCTCGACACGATCCGCAGGCTGACGGCCGCCGGTATCCCGGTCGCGGTCCTGTCGGCGCCGGTGATCCCCGGTCTCAACGACCACGAGCTGGAGCGCATCCTGGCGGCCGCGAGGGACGCGGGCGCGGTCAATGCCGGCTACGTGCTGCTGCGCCTGCCGCTGGAGATCAAGGACCTGTTCGAGGAATGGCTGCACGCCCATGCGCCCGACCGTGCCGCCCGGGTCCTGAGCCTGATGCGGCAGAGCCGGGGCGGAAAGATCTACGACGCGACCTTCGGGAAGAGGATGCGGGGCGAAGGCGTTCTGGCGCAGCTTCTGCAGGCCCGCTTCCACCGGGCCTGCGCCAGGCTCGGCCTGAACGAAAGGCGCTGGGACCTCGACACCTCGCGCTTCGCGCCGCCGCCGAAGGCGGGGGACCAGCTCGCCCTTTTCTGATCGGGCTTCCGCCCCGCGCCGTTCCTGGCTAGACAGGGGCAGGAACCGGATCTCTGCCGAAGCGCCCGATGCCCGACACCTCCCTGGAAATTGCCGCAGGCGCCCCCCTCCGCCGGATCGCCGGGATCGACGAGGTCGGGCGCGGACCTCTGGCCGGACCGGTCGTGGCCGCCGCCGTCGTCCTGCCGGCGGAAGGGCTGCCGCCCGACCTCGCCGCCGCGATCGACGACAGCAAGGCGCTGAAGCCCGGGATCCGCGAGGCGCTTCTGCCGGAGATCGTGGCCCGCTGCGCGGTCGGCATCGGCCGGGCCTCGGTCGAGGAGATAGACCGAATCAACATCCTTCGGGCGACGTATCTTGCCATGTGCCGCGCGCTCGAGAACCTGCCCTTCCGGCCGGACCTGGCGCTCATCGACGGCAACCGGATCCCGGAGGGGCTGTCCTGTCCGGGGCAGTGCGTCGTCGGCGGGGATGGCCGGAGCCTCTCGATCGCCGCCGCCTCGATCGTCGCCAAGGTGACGCGGGACCGGGAGATGGCGGATCTGGCGCTGCGCTATCCGGGCTATGGCTGGGAACGCAACGCCGGCTACGGG
>JAJUFW010000149.1 GCA_029263555.1 Alphaproteobacteria bacterium | reverse complement strand
GGTGCGCTAGGAAGCGATAATCGGTGCGGGCGGAAGGGCCCGATTCCCGCCCGCACCTTCAATCAGGTCGGCAACCCAAGCGGCCATTCCGCGTTAGTCCGGTGTTCGAACCATTTCCGCGGGGGAAGCCGGACCATGGGCATCATCATAACCATCATCATCGGCCTCCTGGCCGGCATCGTAGCAAAGCTGCTGATGCCTGGGCGGGACCCGGGGGGCTTCATCATCACCATCCTGCTGGGCATCGCCGGGGCTCTGGTCGCGACCTGGCTCGGCCGGGCGATCGGCTGGTACGGCCCCAACGACGCGGCCGGCTTCATCGGCGCCGTTGTCGGCGCGATCATCCTGCTCGTCATCTATCGCATGGTGATGAAGAACCGAGCGTGACGAAGAGCGTTCTGCGCCGGTGGGCGCCATGGGGCGGGATCGTCATCGGGCTCTGCACGGTCACGGTGGCCTTTTTCGTCCTCGCTCCGCGCTATCAGCCGACAGGCCCTGACCTCCTTTCCAATCCCGGATTCCAGAACGGTTTCGCCGGCTGGCGGATCGACGGACCGGCTTCGTCCGTGACGGCGGGACAGGGGGTGGTCAGCCTTGCCAACGACGACACCTCGCAACAGATCGGCCTGAGGCAGACGGTCGTGCTGCCCGAAGGCGTCAGGGCCGTGCGCCTCCATGGAGAGAGCGCCGCGAACCGCTTGCGGGCGGGGACGAAGCAGTGGCATTCGGCCCGCATCTACATCGTGCCGAACGATGCAGCCGGCAGCCCGTTGTGGGACAGCATCCTCGTTCTGGAGAGCTTCAGGCGTGACGGCGGCTGGCGGGCCCAAGAGACGGTCCTGGAAGTGCCCGAAGGGCCGCCGAGCGTTACGGTAGGCCTACAGCTTGCCTGGACCAGCGGCGAGATGCATGTCCGGGGCCTGTCCCTGGTTCCGGTTGCGATCGCCCCCTTCGCCGCTCCGGTGGAGCGCTCGCTGATGGCGGCATGGGCCGTTGCGCTGATCGCGGTCGGATGGCGCCTATGGCGGGCCTTTCCGGATTGGCGGGAACGCCTGACGCTTGCGGTGCCGGTCGGCCTGGCGCTGGGCGGCATCCTCATGCCGCAGGAGATCAAGCAGCCGATCGTCAATGCGCTCCTCGGCCCCGGGGATCCGATGTCGGGACGGTCGCCTGAGGGGCCGGGCGGGATCTTCGCTCCGGTTCCGGTCGAAGCCTATGCCCATTACCTGATGTTTGCGCTGATGGCCCTGCTGCTGCGCCGGCTTCGCCCGGCGGAAAGCGGTCTTGCCCACGCCACAGGCTTCGCCCTCCTGGCCGCCGTGAGCGAGGTTCTGCAGTTCTTTTCCGTCGGCCGGACGCCGCGCATCGTCGACTGGCTGATTGACATGGGCGGCGTGGCAACGGGTTTCCTGATCGCGGCCCTGATCCGCCGCTGGCGGTTCCGGGCGCGGCGCCGGCGGATGGGACTGCCCCGGCGCGCGCGCTCCCCGGGGGTGTAAGGGGAAAGGGCGGGCGCGGGATTGCGCGTCCTTATGGCCGTTCAGGAGGCGACCCGCGATCTCGCGGAAACCCCTTCGGGCAAAGGGGCGTCCGCGGCCCCTTGCGGGCTTCCATGGCGGATCTCGATCAGGCGAACGGGATCGGGGCCCATATTTTCCAGGCGAAGCGCCTTTCCCGGAGGGATCTCGACGGTGTCGCCGGCGCCGATCTCCGTGCCGGATCCTCCCTGGACGATCCGGCCCCGTCCGCCGGTGACGATCCAGAGGCGCCCTGCGTCTGCGGTGGAATCGGCGCTGTGCTGCCGGCCCTCCAGGATCACGAGTTCCTCGATGTCGACTACGGGGCTGCGATGGAGCAGGTGGCGATGTCCCCAGGATTCCCGATGCGTTGCGCCGTTCGACACTTCCGGACGGTTCTCGGTCTTCAACCGCTCCAGGATCTGCCGGATTCCAGTGGCATCGGAACGGTCGGCGACCAGTACCGCGTCGGGCGTTTCCACCACCACGAGATCATGGACCCCTGTGCAGGCGACCAGCCTGCGGTTTGCGTGCAGCAGGCAGTTTCCCGTCCGGTCCAGGACCACCGGCCCCTGGACGGCATTCCCGTCGGCGTCGCGCGGCAGCAGTTCCCAGAGATTGTTCCAGGTGCCGACGTCGGACCAGCCGAGGTCGCAGGGAACGACCGCGACGCGGTCGGACCGCTCCAGCACCGCCTTGTCGAAGGGCTCGGTCGGGATCCGGGCGTAGAGATCGGCACTGACCCGGACCGGCCGGTCCCGCCGTCTGGCTGCCAGGGCCCGACGGATCGCGAGGTTGAGGCCCGGAGCATGGGTCGCAAGCTCGTCCAGGAAGGTCCGGGCCCGGGTCAGCAGCATGCCGCTGTTCCAGCAGTAATCCTTGTTGGCGACCAGCCGTTCGGCCTCCTCCAGGGGCGGCTTCTCGATGAAGTCGGCGACCCTGAAGACGCCGTCCCGGTCCGGCAGGCATTCGCCCCGGCCTATATATCCGAAGCCCGTCTCCGGACGGCTCGGCGTGATGCCGAAGGTGACGATCCAGTCCGCTTCGGCGGCGGCGCAGGCATCCTTGAAGACCCGCCGCAGCCTGTCCTCGTTATCGATGACGTGATCGGCCGGCATTGCCCAGAGGATCGTGTCCGGCCAGCGTTCCTCGGCGATGATTGCGGCATAGGCCAGCGCGGCGGCGGTGTTGCGGCCAGAGGGCTCGAGCAGGATCCCGTCGGCAAGGGCCGGATCGACCTCGTCGTACTCGTCCAGAAGCATGAGGAAATGCCGCTCGTCCGCGACCGTGAG
Source organism: Alphaproteobacteria bacterium (assembly GCA_029263555.1). Taxonomy (GTDB): domain Bacteria; phylum Pseudomonadota; class Alphaproteobacteria; order DSM-16000; family Inquilinaceae; genus JAJUFW01. Next base: position 4,254 of record JAJUFW010000149.1, on the reverse strand, counting down.
GATCCGGTCCGCCGGGGCTGCAGCCAGCGCCCGGCGGACGGTCTGCTGGAGCAGCGAGCCGGTTCCGCCGATCCGCAGGAACTGCTTGGGGCAATCCTCGCGGCTGAGCGGCCAGAGACGCGTCCCGGAGCCGCCTGCAAGGATGACGGGCACCACCGTCGCCATTCCGTTCCCCTACCCATGAATGTCCGTGGTCATGCGGTTCCGATGAAAACTGCCGAGGGAAGGCGAGGTTTCAGCAAGTTCGAAAATTCCCGGGCGGCCGGCCCGGCTACGGAGTGTTGTGGCCGGGCTACTTGGGAACGCAGCCCGTAGTCGGCCCCTCGGCCCGTTCGATGCCCGGATCAGGAACTCCAATGAAGATCGATGTGTTTCGAAATCGAACGCAACGGGGACAGTATGCCCAAGATCATCCTGATCACCGGGGGCGCCGGGTTCATCGGCTCGCATCTGGCAGACGACCTTCTGGAGCAAGGATACGGGGTCCGGGTGCTGGACAGCCTCGATCCGCAGGTCCATCCGGATGGCGCCCGGCCTCGTTACCTGTCGCGGGACGTCGAGCTTGTCGTGGGAGACGTGCGCGACGGTGCGGCGCTCAGACGCGCGCTCGAGGGCGTCGATGCGGTCTTCCATCTGGCCGCCCTGGTCGGGGTCGGCCAGAGTATGTACCGGATCGACGACTATACGGCCGTGAACGACCTGGGCACCGCGGTGCTGCTGCAGGCGTTGATCGAGCGGCCGGTCGAGCGGCTGATTACCGCCTCTTCGATGAGCATCTACGGCGAAGGGCTCTATCTGGGGCCGGAGGGGCGCCGGATAGAGAACGCGGCGCGGCAGTCCGTGCAGTTCAAGAATGGTGACTGGGATCCGTTGGCGGAGGACGGGACACCGCTTCAGCCGCTGCCGACGCCCGAGGACAAGCAACCGTCTCTCGCCTCTGTCTATGCGCTCGGCAAGTACGTCCAGGAGCGCATGCCGCTGATCGTGGGGGGCGCCTACGGCATTGCCGCGACAGCCCTTCGCTTCTTCAACGTGTTCGGCGCGCGCCAGGCGCTTTCCAATCCCTATACGGGCGTCCTTGCGATCTTCGCGTCCAGGCTCATGAACGGTCGGCCGCCGCTCATCTACGAGGACGGGCAGCAGCGGCGCGACTTCGTCCATGTCCGGGACGTGGCTTGCGCCTGCCGGCTTGCGCTCGAAAGGCCAGAAACCACGGGGCTCGCCATCAATGTCGGAAGCGGCCGGAGCTACACGATCGATGAGGTGGCGGTCCGGCTGGCCGACGCGTTGGGCAAGCCCGAAATCCGGCCCGAGATCACCGGGCGCTACAGGGTCGGCGATATCCGCCACTGCTTCGCGGACATGACCCTGGCGCGGGAGCGCCTGGGCTTCGAACCACGATACGACCTCGAATCCGGGCTCGGCGACCTGGTCGAATGGCTGGAGGGGCAGATCGCAATAGACAGGGTTGACCAGGCCGCAGCGGAACTCTCTGCCCGCGGGCTGGTGGCATGAACCCGGACAATCCCGCGGGCGAGGACGGCGCGCCGGAAACCGGCCGTGAGCCCGCCCGTCGGCCGGCCCCTGCCGTGCACCGGCGGGGGAGCCGCATCGTCATTACGGGCGGCGCCGGCTTCATCGGCTCGAACCTCGCCGACCGGCTGGCGGAGGAAGGTCACCAGATCCTCGTCTATGACAAGCTTGAACGGTGCGGGGTCGAGGAAAACCTTGCCTGGCTGCGCGAACGCCACGGCGAGCGCATCGCGGCCGAGATCGCCGACGTCCGGGATTTCGACACCCTGAAGGAGGCGGTCGCCCAGGCCTGCGAGATCTATCACCTCGCCGCGCAGGTGGCGGTGACCACCAGCCTTGCGGATCCGGTTACGGATTTCGAGGTCAATGCCCGAGGGACGGTGAACCTGCTCGAGGCGCTGCGGGCGAGGCCGTCGCCCCCTCCCTTGGTCTTTGCGTCGACCAACAAGGTCTATGGCCGGCTCGACGAATTGGCTTTGGTCGAGGAGGAGACCCGGTACCAGCCGGCGGACCCGAATATCAGGGACAACGGGATCGACGAGCGGTGGAGCCTCGATCTGCACAGCCCTTACGGATGCTCGAAAGGGGCGGCCGACCAGTATGTGCGGGACTATGCGCGGGTCTACAACCTGCCGGCCGTTGTCTTTCGGATGAGCTGCCTCTACGGACCGCGGCAGTTCGGCACGGAGGATCAGGGCTGGGTCGCACATTTCCTGATCTCGGCGATCGCGCGCCGCCCGATCACGATCTACGGCAACGGCAAGCAGGTCCGGGACATCCTCTATGTCAGCGATGCCGTGAACGCCTACCGGCTGGCCCAGGCGCGGATGGGCCGGCTGACCGGGCGGATCTTCAATCTCGGCGGAGGGGCTGGCAATGCGGTCAGCCTTCTGGATGTGCTGGGCCTCATCACCCGGATCCAGAACCGCGAGCCGCTCATCGAATTCGGGCCCTGGCGGCCGGGCGACCAGGCCTATTACGTGTCCGATACCAGCGCCTTCCGGGCCGCCACGGGCTGGCGGCCCGGCATTGACGCCGAAACCGGAATCCACCGCCTCTTCGATTGGCTGCGCAGGCGATCCGCGCCCCGGAGCATGGAGGAATTGCCGGCATGAGGTACGCCCTCGTCAATCCGAACTGGAGCTTCGAAGGGTCGATCTATTTCGGCTGCCGCGAGCCGCATCTGCCCCTGGAACTCGGCTATGCGAAGGCCCTCCTGGAGAGGCGGGGGCACGCGGCGGAGATCATTGACGGACACATGTTCGGTCTGCCGGCCGAGCGCATTCGCGAACGGCTCATCGGCTTCCGTCCCGACGTCACCGTGGTGACGACGGCCCCTACCTATCTTTTCTGGCGCTGCGCCCAGCCTGAGCTCGGCGTGCCGCAGCGGCTTCTCGAGGCGGTCGGAGACATTGCCGGGGTCACGGTCGCCGTCGGTCCGCACGGGTCGACGACACCGCGCGCCGCGCTTCGGAAGCTCGGCGTCGACTACGTCGTCATGGGCGAATGCGAGGAGACGCTTGTGCGCCTCGCGGACGGCGAGCCGCCGGAGGGCGTTCCGGGGCTGTGCTATGCTGATGACGGTGAAATCCGAGTTCAGGGTGGGCCGCAGGCGGTCGACTTCGCGGCCATGCCGGCGCTTAGTTGGCCGGATGAGGTCGTCCACCGCCATCGCCACCACCATCACCGCTTCGATCCCTCCGAAGGGGGGCCCGGCGCCGAGGTGGAGGCGTCGCGGGGCTGTCCCTATCGCTGTTCGTTCTGCGCCAAGGAAAATTTCCGGAACGGCTATCGCCGGCGGGCCCTGGAGGCGGTGATCGAGGAGATCGACGGGTTCCGCCGACAAGGGGTCGAATACCTCTACTTCGTGGACGAGATCTTCCTCGCCAACCGCGCGCTCGTCGAAGCCCTGATCGGGCGGGGGCTGCGGTTCGGCATCCAGACGCGGATCGACCTCTGGAAACCGGAGATGATCGACCTCCTGGCGGAGGCCGGCTGCGTTTCGATCGAGGCCGGGGTCGAAAGCCTTTCCGTCGAGGGGCGCGCCGCGCTCGACAAGAATTGCCGGATGTCTACCGAGGAGCTGACGGAGCGCCTGATCTACGCCCGGCGCCGGATTCCGTTCGTACAGGCGAATCTCATTGCGGTGGCGGATGATGACGCCGACGAGGTGCAGGCCTGGCGCGAGCGGATGCGCGGACACGGCGTCTGGGCGAACGACCCGGTGCCGCTCTACCCCTATCCGGGGTCGCCCGATTACCGGAAGCTTTGGGGGCTTCCCGACGACGACGCCTGGGAGCGGGCGCACGAGTACTATCTTCGTCAGTTCGAAGCGTTCAGCGATATCCAGGACCAGCGTCCGCTGCCGCTGGATCACCTGGAACGGCGGCCCGTCGCATGAACAGGGGATCGGCAAGCCCTGTTCGGACGGTGCTGATGACCGCGGATGCGGTCGGCGGGGTGTGGAGCTATGCGGTCCAGCTTTCCGAACGCCTCGCGCGGCGCGGGCTCTCGGTCGTGCTGGCGACGATGGGGCCTGCGCCGACGGACGGACAGCGGCGTGCGCTGGCCGCGCTCGGGATCGGGCACGTGCATGGCGACTTCAGGCTCGAATGGATGCCGGGTGCGGCCGCGGACCGGAGGGAGGCCGAGGACTGGCTCCTCGATCTCGAGCGGCGTCACCGCCCCGACATCGTCCATCTGAACGGCTATTGCCACGGC
>JAJUFW010000101.1 GCA_029263555.1 Alphaproteobacteria bacterium | reverse complement strand
TCCTGAAGCCGGCGGATGGCCTCCCGGATGGGGGCCCGGCTGGCGCCCAGCTTCTGGGCGAGGACAGGTTCGCTGAGCTTCTCTCCCGGGCGGATCTCTCCGGACAGAATGGCTTCCGAAAGCTGCTGATAGATGGACCCGGACAGGTCCGAAGCGCCCTCGCTCGGCGGTGGAGACGGCCGATTTCTCGCATGATTGTCGACATCTTTTGCATTGACGGACATGGGCACCCTTAGCCTTGCTCCAGAATCCGGCTTGCAAATTGAGCCGGCTGACCTAACCTGTCGACATAATAAGAATTCGGGAGAACGCAATGCTCAAGAAAGGTCTTCTGGCTGCAGCCTTGTTTCTTGCGCCCGCTTTCGCCTCGGCACAGGACTTCACGCCGCGCAATCCGGAATGCATCGCGCCGGCCGCGCCGGGCGGCGGCTTCGACCTGACGTGCCGGCTCACGTCCCGGATGCTGAACGAGCTCGGCATCGTCGATCCGACCATCCGCACGGTGAACCTGCCGGGCGGCATCGGTGCGGTTGCCTACAATACGATCCAGGCTCAGCGCGCCTCCGACCCCAACGTGATCGTTGCGGTTTCGACGGGTTCCTGGGTCAACCTGGCGCAGGGCAAGTTCGGCCGCTTCACCGAGAACGACGTCCGTTGGCTGGGCGCCATCGGCGCCGACTACGGCGTGCTGGCCGTCCGCGCGGACAGCCGGTTCCAGACCCTTCAGGACCTCGTGGATACGCTGAAGAGCGATCCTCAGTCGGTGGCCATCGGTGCCGGCGGCACCGTGGGAAGCCAGGACTGGACGAAGCCGGCGCTGGTGCTGAAGGCGGCCGGTGTGGACCCGAAGTCCATGCGCTATCTGGCCTATGAGGGCGGCGGTGAGGCCATGGCCGCCCTGCTGGGTGGCCACATAGAAGTCTTCCCCGGCGACGCCTCGGAGATCCGCGGCCAGCTCGCCGCGGGCGAGATCCGTCTTCTTGCCGTGTTCGCGGAAGAACGCCTCCCCGGCGAACTGGCCGACGTGCCGACGGCCAAGGAGCAGGGCTATGACGTCCAATGGCCGATCGTCCGCGGCTTCTACGTGCCGCCCAAGATCACCGACGAGCAGTATGCCTATTGGGTCGATGCCATCAGGCGCCTGAACGCGGACCCGGAATGGCAGAAGGCCCGGGAGGAACAGGGGCTCTACCCCTATGACCTCGTCGGGGCCGAGTTCGACGCCTTCGCCAAGAAGCAGACCGAGGCGTTCCGCGCCCTGGCTGCCGAAATCGGACTGGCGGCCCAGTAGGCGACCAGCAACAAGGCGCCACCAGAGGCGGATACATCCATGATCGTGGACCGTATTCTCGGGATCGTCTTCCTGGCCGTCGCAATCGGCGCGGCCTGGCATGCGCAGACCCTCGACGTTCCCTTCGCGGCCGATCCGGTGGGGCCGAGGGTTTTCCCCACCCTGGTGGCGCTCCTTCTCGGTGCCTGCGGCGCCGCGATCCTGTTCCGCCCGCAGAAGGGGAACTGGGAAATCGGACATGTCGGGCGCGTCGTCCTCGTGACCGTCGCGTCGGTCGTCTATCCCTACCTGCTGGGCCCGATCGGTTTCGTGCCGGCGACGTCCTGCCTGTGCTTCCTGCTGGCGCTGGCCTTCGGGGCCCGCCCCCTCGCCAGCGCCGTCAGCGCCGTCGTGACGTCCTTCGTCTTCCTGCTGGTTATCGACTACCTGCTTGACCTCCCCCTGCCTCGAGGCCCGTTGGGGATCTGATGGACTCCTTCTCCTCTCTTCTTCTCGGCTTCCAGGTCGCATTCTCGCCGCTCAATCTCGGCCTGGGATTCGCCGGCGTCGCGCTGGGGACGGCGGTCGGCGCCTTGCCCGGCATCGGCCCGATCAACGCGGTCGCTCTGCTCCTGCCCCTGTGCTTCGCGCTGCAGCTGCCGCCGGAAAGCGCTCTGATCCTGCTGGCAGGGATCTATTACGGCAGCGGATATGGCGGGCGCATCTCGTCTATCCTGCTCAACATCCCCGGCGATCCGGGGCTCGTCATGACGACCATCGACGGCTATCCGCTGGCCAAGGCCGGGCGGGGCGCGGCGGCGCTTGCGATCAGCGGCATCGGCAGCTTCGTCGGCGGCACGCTGGCGGTGGTGCTGCTGACCTTCCTCGCGGTTCCGCTGGCGCGGGTCGCCGTGTCCTTCGGGCCTTCCGAATACGTCGCCCTGATGGTGCTGGCCTTTGCCCTGCTCACGACCATGGGCAGCGGCAATGCGGCCAAGACCTGGGCGGCCATTGCCCTCGGCCTGCTGCTGGCCATGATCGGCATCGACGGCGGCTCGGGCGTCGAACGGTTTACCTTCGGCTCGCTGGAGCTGCTCGGCGGGATCGATTTCACCGCCCTGACGATCGGCCTGTTCGCGGTGGCCGAAGTCCTGATCCTGGTGGAACGCCCGCTGGTCGGGGCAGTATCCCGCCTCGGCTCGGGCCCGGGCCTCAGGATCAAGGAAGTCGCGGCCTGCCTGCCGACCATGCTGCGCTCGACCGGTGTCGGCTTCGTGCTCGGCGTTCTGCCGGGGGCGGGCGCGTCGATCTCCTCGGCCGTGGCGTACACGCTGGAAAAGCGGCTGGTCGATCGCGGCACCTTCGGCAAGGGCGACATGAGGGGTCTTTCCGCCCCGGAGACCGCCGACAATGCGGCCCAGACGGGATCCATGGTGCCGATGCTGGCTCTCGGCATCCCGGGGTCGGGGACAACGGCGGTCCTGCTCGGGGCGCTGCTCATGTATTCGATTACCCCGGGGCCGCTCCTGTTCACCCAGCGCCCGGAAATCGCCTGGGGCCTGATCGCGTCGATGTATATCGGCAACGTCATGCTGCTGGTCCTGAACCTGCCCCTGGTCGGACTCTTCGCCCGTCTGCTGCTGGTCCCGGCCTGGATCCTCTATCCCGGCATCCTCGCGCTATCGTTCGCGGGCGTGTACGCCGTCTCGAACTCTCATTTCGAGCTGCTGGTAACGACCGTGATCGGCGTCGGCGCCTACCTGTTGCGGAAGGCGAACGTGCCGCTGATCCCGCTGATGCTGGCCTTCGTGCTGTCCCGTCTGCTGGAGGACAATTTCCGCCGGGCGCTTTCGCTGTCGGACGGCAATCCCGTCATCCTCTTCAATTCGGTGACCAGCGTCCTGCTGTGGGTCCTGGCCGTGGCGTCGATTCTCGGGCCGCACGTGCTGGCCGTTCTCAGGAAGCGGCGGGTCGCGGCGACCCTCGACGGCTAATCAGCCCGTCCGCACCGACCTGAGTTCAAAGGAATACCGAATCCATGACCTATCTTGTTGCGTCCGAACTCGATCCGCGCCGCCCCGGCGACCGTTTCCGTGAGCTGCTTGCCCGGCCGCAGATCCTGCGGATCCCCGGCGCCTACAACGGGCTTTCGGCGCTCCAGGCGCGGGATGCCGGATTCGAGGCCCTCTATCTTTCGGGGGCGGCGATGAGCGCCTCCATGGGGCTGCCCGATCTCGGCGTGATCACGGTCGACGAGGTCGCGTTCTTTATCCGGCAGATCGCCCGGGCTTCCCAACTGCCGCTGCTGGTTGACGGCGACACCGGGTTCGGCGGCGTCCTCAACGTCATGCACATGGTCCGCGTCTTCGAGGACGCGGGTGCTGCCGCCGTCCATATCGAGGACCAGCTGCTGCCCAAGAAGTGCGGGCATCTGAACGACAAGAAACTGGCTGATCCCGAGGAGATGGCGGCCAGGATCGCAGCGGCGGTGAAAGCGCGCCGCGACCTGGTCATCATCGCGCGGACCGACGCCGCTGCCAGCGAAGGGCTGGAGGGCGCGGTCGCGCGGGCCCGGCTCTATCTCGAAGCCGGGGCCGACGCGATCTTTCCCGAGGCGCTGCATTCGGCGGAAATGTTCCGCGAATTCGCGCGCCGCATGCCGGGCGTGCCGCTGCTCGCCAACATGACGGAGTTCGGCCGCACGCCGTTCTTCACGGCCGCCGAGTTCCAGGAAATGGGGTATCGGATGGTGATCTGGCCGGTCAGCGCGTTGCGCGTCGCGGCGAAGGCGCATGAGGCGCTCTATGCCGACATCGTCCGGGACGGCAGCACCCGGAACGCCATCGACCGAATGCAGACCCGCAAGGAGCTGTACGAAACGATCCGGTACTTCGACTACGAATCGCTCGACCAGTCCATCCTGAGGACGGTTGTGCCGGACGGCATGCCTCCCCGGGACTGAACGCCGGTCGAGCCCGGCCTTGTCGGGCCGGGCTCGTTTCATCGGCAATCCTGGTGGGAGACGGGACGGGTGCCATTATCCCTTCGGTCCCGGGCCGGCCAGGCGCCGCTTTGCGGCCTCGACCGTATTGCTCAGGAGACAGGCGATCGTCATGGGGCCGACGCCGCCGGGTACGGGAGTGATCGCCCCGGCGACCTCGCGCGCTTCGTCGAAGGCGACGTCGCCGACCAGACGACCCTTGCCCGAGGCGTCGCCGCTTGCGGGAGGCAGGCGGTTGATCCCGACATCGATCACGATGGCGCCCGGCTTGATCCAGTCGCCCCGGATCATTTCCGGACGGCCGACCGCCGCGACCAGGATGTCGGCGCGCCGGCAGAGCGCCGGGAGATCGCGCGTCCTGGAATGCGCCGTGGTGACCGTGCAGTTCTCATCGAGAAGGAGATGGGCCATCGGCTTTCCGACAATGGCCGAGCGGCCCACCACCACGGCGTCGAGGCCCGTCAGATCGGCGCGGACGTGCCTCAGCAGAAGCAGGCAGCCCAGCGGCGTGCACGGGACGATGCCGCCGGACCCGACGGCAAGGCGCCCGACATTCTCCGGATGGAAGCCGTCGACATCCTTGGCGGGATCGATGGCCTCGATCACCTTGCCGGCGTTGATCTGCGGCGGCAGCGGCAACTGCACCAGGATGCCGTCGACCCGGGGATCGGCGTTGAGCTGACGGACGAGGGCGAGAAGCTCCTTCTCGGATGTATCCGCGGGCAGGCGATGCTCGAACGAGGCCATGCCGGCGGCGACCGTCTGCTTCGCCTTGGTGCGGACATAGACCTCGCTCGCCGGGTCGTTGCCGACCAGGACGACCGCCAGTCCCGGCTTGATGCCGTGGTTCTCGCCGAGTCGCCTTACGGTCTCGGCGACCTCGCCGCGCAGTTCGGCCGCGATCGCAGCGCCGTCGATGATGTTTGCAGTCATGAGTTCAGTCCCGGAAGACGACGGTCTTGGAGCCGTTGAGGATCACCCGCCCGTCCAGATGCCAGGCGATCGCGCGCGACAGCACGCGGCGCTCGATGTCGCGGCCCTTGCGGACCAGATCCTCGGGCGTGTCGTGATGACTGATCCGCTCCACGTCCTGCTCGATGATCGGCCCTTCGTCCAGATCGGCCGTGACGTAGTGAGCGGTCGCGCCGATCAGTTTCACGCCGCGCGAATGCGCCTGGTGATAGGGCTTGGCGCCCTTGAAGCCCGGCAGGAACGAGTGATGGATGTTGATGCACCATCCGGAAAGCTTGGCGGCCAGCCCGTCGGACAGGATCTGCATGTAGCGCGCCAGGACGACGAGGTCGGTTCCGGTCTGCTGGATGATGTTCCACAGCTGGGTTTCCTGCTCGAGCTTGGTGCTCTTGGTCACGGGCAGGTAATGGAACGGAATCCCGTCGAAGTCGAGATGGGCGTAGGTCGAACGCGGATGGTTCGAGACGATGCCGACGATGTCCATCTCGATCTCGCCGGTACGCCAGCGATAGAGAAGATCGGCAAGGCAGTGGTCGTGGTTCGAGACCAAGAGCAGGACCCGCTGCTTCTCCCGTCGGCTGCGGATCGTCCAACGCATGGCGAACTTCTCCGCGACCGGGTCGAAGCGTTCGCGCACCCGGTCGATCGAGGCGTCGTCTTCGACGAGGTCGAATCTGACCCGCATGAAGAAGCGCCCCGTCTCGGTGTCGTCGAACTGATGCGCTTCGAGGATGTTGCAGCCGTTCTCGAAAAGATGCGTCGCGACGGCGGAAACGAGGCCGGGGCGGTCCGGGCAGGACAGAGAAAGAATGAAGTCTTCGGCGGACATGGGGTACCGTTCCCTCGGAAGGTTCGATCGTCGGGTGATGGGTGGAACTGGGGTGGATTTGGCTGGAGCGCGCGCCCGCGCGGCCGTCAACCTCGGCCGGGCGAAGCCGCCGGACGGGGAGAAACGGTCAGCCCGAACTCCGCTGCCGATGACGCGAGCCAGTGCCAGAAGCTGCCGGCCATGCTGCGGAACATCGCAATTTCGTAAGTCGGCGCGTCGTCGATCTGCCAGAGCGTCACGCCTATCTGGCCGATGGCCGTGACGGCGGCATCGTCCGGCGTGAACGCCCGCGGATGGAGATCGATGGGGACGCCCTTGGCCAGCGCCTGGCGTACGCAGGGACCGCCGATCCGCAGAACCGCCAGGCCGTCGGACTGGTCGGTGACCATGGCAAGCCCGGCGAGATCGCGGGCAAGATCCTCGACCCACCCTTGGTCGCCGGTGCCGGTCGCCAGCCATTTGCCGCGCCCCGTGCCGATGAAGGCGACATCGCCGGCGGTCACGCGACGCGGGCCGTCCGGCAGTTCCAGGCCATGCCGCTCGCGGATGCGGGCACGGAGCGCCTGCTCCTGGCCGGACCGGGCGATGACGGTGGCAAGGCCCATGCCGCACCGGTCTTCTACCGAAAGTCCGGGGCGTTCGGCGTTCCCCTGGTTCGTCAGGAGGCCGTCGAAGGCGGAGCGTGTCGACAGGGTTCCGATGTCAGGCATGAAGGCGCGCTCCCTCCGGATCGACAAAGACGGGCGAACAGATCTCGACCTCGGTGTCGCGGTTGCGCACCGGGTCATAGGCGCGGATGCGCTCTCCGATCCGCTGGGGGCCCCTTGCGACGAGGCCGAGGCCGATCCAGTGGCCGAGCGTCGGCGAATACACGACGGAGGTCATATAGCCCTGGTCGTTGTCTGCCGTCGGCGCGGCGCCGAGATCGAGGAAATGGGCGCCGGCATGCAGCCGCTGGCTGCGGTCGACCGGCTTGAGTCCGACGAGCGTCGGCCGGTTGGGATCCGTCAGGGCCGGCCGGCCGGCCATCACGCGACCGATGAAGTCCTTCTTCTTGGACATCATCCGGCCGAGCCCGAGATCGCCCGCGGTGGTATGGCCATTGAGCTCGTTTCCGGCGGCATGGCCCTTCTCGACCCGCATGACGCCGAGCGCCTCGGTGCCGTAGGGCGTCACGCCCAGATCGGCGCCGGCCTCCATGAGGGCGCGGACCAGCGCATCCCCGTAGCGGGCGGGCACGGCGATTTCGTAGGCAAGCTCGCCCGAGAAGGAGAGGCGGAACAGCCGGGCGCGCACGCCGCCGAGCGGGAATTCGGCGCAGGCGAGATAGGGGAACGCCTCGTTGGAAAGATCCACGGTCGGGCCGAACAGACGCTGCAGCAGTTCCCGCGAACGCGGGCCGGCAACCGCGTACTGGGCCCATTGTTCGGTGATCGACACCATCGCGACGTCGAGCTCCGGCCACAGCACCTGATGGCAGAACTCCAGGTGCTGCATGACCTTGCCGGCGTTCGCCGTCGTGGTGGACATGACGTAGAGGTCGTCCGTCAGCCGTGCCGTCGTGCCGTCGTCCATGACGAAGCCGTCCTCGCGCAGCATGACGCCGTAGCGCGCCTTGCCGACCGGCAGCGTGGAGAAGGTGTTGATGTAGACCCTGTCGAGGAAGGTCCCGACATCGACACCGGACAGCGCGATCTTGCCGAGCGTGGAGACGTCGCAGATGCCGACGCCGTTGCGGACGGCATTCACTTCGCGCACCACGCTCTGCAGCCAATCCGTCTCGCCCGGGCGGGCGAACCACTGCGCGCGCAGCCAGAGCCCGGTTTCCACGAAGACCGCGCCCTGTTCGCGGGCCCAGTCATGGCCCGCGGTAAGCCGTGTCGGCTTGAAGTGACGGCCGCGATGCGGGCCGGCGAAGGCGCCGATCGCCACGGGCACATGCGGCGGGCGGAACCGGGTGGTGCCGGTTTCCGGGATCGAACGGCCGGTCAGCTCGGCCATGATGGCGAGCCCGTTGACGTTGCTGGTCTTCCCCTGGTCGGTCGCCATGCCCAGCGTCGTGTAGCGCTTCAGATGCTCGACCGCGGTGAAGCCTTCGCGTGCCGCAAGCGCGATGTCCTTGGCGGTGACGTCGTGCTGGAAGTCGACGAAGGCCTTGCCCTTGGAATCCGCGACGTGCCACAGCGGCGATATGCCCGTCGCCTCGTCGCTGGCCTCCGGGATCTCTGCGGCGGGCGCGGCAAAGCCCGCCGCGCCG
>JAJUFW010000154.1 GCA_029263555.1 Alphaproteobacteria bacterium | reverse complement strand
GAGGACAACGACGCCGCCGCCGAGCGCGACTACGACTTCCGCCAGGACGGGTGGATCCAGTTCAACGCCCGCGGCGTGGCCGACAACGGCCTCGAATACGGCGCCGAGATCGAGCTGGACGACATCGCGGCCGGTGAGATCGAGCAGGACGAGCAGTACGTCTACATCCGCGGCGGCTTCGGTACCCTGCGCTTCGGCGACAAGGAAGGCGCCGTCAAGGAGCTGGCCGTCACGGCCCCGATCGGCTTCGGTTCCGGCGGCTTCGACGGCAACTACGGCGAATACCTGATCGGCACCACCAGCACCGCCTACCTGCTGGACGCCGAAGAGGCGATGGGCGACACCGACGCCACCAAGATCACCTATCTGACGCCGGAGTTCAGCGGCTTCCAGGCCGGTATCAGCTTCGCGCCGACCGATGACAATGCCGGCAAGTCCGGCGCTGAGCGGACCGCCGCCGACGGCGACTACGAGAACGTGGTCGGCGTCGCCGCCAACTACGCGGCCGACTTCGGTGGCTTCAACGTCCTGGTCGGTGCCGGCTACCTGTTCGGTTCGGCGGTCGGCAACACCGACGATCTGCAGGGCTACGACATCGGTCTGAACGTCGGCTTCGGTGGCTTGACGGTCGGCGCCCAGTACGTCGCCATCACCGAACGGGCCGACGCGGACTCCGACGAGGCCGACACCATCCAGCTCGGCGCCCAGTACGAGTTCGACGCCTGGACCTTCGGTGCCAACGCCGCGCTGACGACCGAAGATCTCCGCGCCGGCGGCGAGATCGACACCAACATCTACTCGGTCGGCGCGACCTACTCGGTCGCCCCGGGCCTGGCGGTCTACGCCGACTCGGCGTTCATCGACAGCGACACCGGCGACGCGACCGTCTTCCTGGTCGGCACCTCGGTGGCGTTCTAAGGACGGTTCGACCGAAACGGTTTCGACCGTAAAGGGAAGGGCGGTGCCAGCGGCACCGCCCTTTTCCTATGCCCGGAAGCCGCCGCGAGAATTCGGCCGCCCCTCGGCCTCACGCCGGATCATTGCGCTCAAGCAGCCCGTTCGCCAGCAGTGCCACCTGCGTGCGGTTTCTGGCATTCAGCCTCCGCATGATGTGGGCGAGATGGACCTTGACGGTGCTCTCGCGCAGGTTCAGCTCCTTGGCGATCTCCTTGTTCGCCTTGCCCTGCCGCAGGCAGTGCAGGACCGCCATCTGGCGCGGCGTCAGACGGGGATCGGACGGAGCCTTCACCCGCCTCCCGGCCGGGATACGCCCGGGTTTGGAGACAGAGTGGACGAGGCTGCGCGCGGGCACGAAGGTGCCGCCCGCCCGGATCAGCCGCATGGCCTCGACCGCGACCGCCAGGTTGACGCTGGTCGGAATATAGCCGCGGGTTCCGCGTTCGATCGCCTCGGCGATGCGATCGGCCTCTTCGATCTCGGACAGAAGGGCGATCGGCACGGCAGGATACGCCTCCATCAGGCACCCGATGTCCCGATCCACCTCCGGATCCGTCGCCCGCCGCCCCCCGATATTGTAGAGCACGAGGTCGAGCGCCCTGAAATCCGACGGGTCATTCAGGAATTCATCCACCGTTTCGTACGAAACGACGGTCGCTTCGCCATGGGCGATGCGAAGGGACTGGGCGATGCAGTCCCGCGTGAACGTCCTCTCGTCGATGATGACGATCGCCGGTCCGGCCGGCGGAGCGAGAAGCCTGCCCGCCTCGACGCTCGGAACATCGGAACGCTCTCCTCTGTCGAGCCGAAGCTGCGGCGGACGCCCGCTCCGAAGCTCCACGTTCTCCACGGCGTCTGCGCGCTCCATCTCGCTATTGATCGGATCTCTCATCGCCGCCCCCGACCGTCTTCGGATAGCTTTCAGGTGCGCTTCGCAAAAATCCTCATTGTTTTCGACAAACGAAATACAACCTTCAGGCGTCAATGATCGAAAATCAGCCTGTCACTGTCCATCGACCATTATGACGGGACGGAGCAACGATTAGGGATTATTTGCATACCGTACGATGGTTCGGGCCGTCGGTACGCCGTGGACGGCAGTAGCCTTGGTCCCTTCCATGACGGTTGAACCTGCCGCCCTGGCAGGCTCAAATGTCGCTGGCCGCAACCGATGCGCGGCCATCGCGGGCACCGACGGGCGGAACGTGAGAAGATGGGCCTGATGCTGTCACAGAAGGCGCGGTATGCGTTGCGCGCCCTCCTCGCCATGGCCGAAGCCGGCCCGGGCCGGACGCTGCTGGTCAACGACATCGCGCGCGAACACAGGATTCCCAAGCCGTTCCTGGATCAGATCCTGCTCGACCTGAAGCACCATGGCATCGTGCAGAGCAAGCGCGGCCGTAGCGGCGGATATTCGTTGCTGAAGCCGGCGTCGGAGATCACCTTCGGCATGATTGTCCGCCTGATGGACGGCTCCCTCGCCCCGCTGCCCTGCCTGAGCCGAATGGCGTATCGCCGCTGCGACGACTGCGAAAGCGAAGAGGCATGCCGGGTCCGAAAAGTCTTCGCGCTCGTTCACAACGAAACGGTCCGGATCCTGGACGGGACGTCCCTGACGGACGCCATCGACGGCCGGCTCGATCTCATCGGGAACGGCCAACGCAGGGCCGCGAACCGGTGATCAGGGTCCCCCTGCACCTCACCTGCCCTCTCGCCGGCCCCGCACAGGTCCGGACCTGATACGCTGTTTCCCGATGACCTTCGATCAGGCCGCGATCATCGTTATCCTGGGCTGCACGCTCGCGGCCTTCGTCCTGGACCGCTGGCGCTTCGATCTCGTCGCGGCGTCATGCCTGACGGCGTCCGTCATCGCCGGAGTCGTCACGCCCGAGGACGCCTTCTCGGGCTTCGGCAACACGGCGGTGGTGACGGTCGCGGCGGTGCTGGTGATCGGCCGGGCGCTGGCGAAATCCGGGTCGATCGACCTGATCGCGGACCGCCTCGCCTTTCGCTTCGAGCGGCCGACCCTTCATCTTGCGATCCTCTGCGGCCTCGGCGGCTTTCTGTCCGGCTTCATGAACAATGTGGCTGCCTTGGCGCTCATGCTGCCGGTCGCCATGTCGCTCTGCCGCCGCTTCCGCTATCCGCCCTCGCTCCTGATGATGCCGCTGTCCTTCGCCACTCTCCTCGGCGGAATGACGACGCTGATCGGCACGCCGTCGAACCTGCTGATCGCGAATTTCCGGGAAGAGGCGACCGGCGTACGCTTCATGATGTTCGACTTCACGCCGACCGGAGCCGCCGTCGCTGCCGGGGGTCTGCTCTTTCTGGTTCTGGTCGGCTGGCGCCTGCTTCCGGCGGCGCAGCGGATCGCAGAGGAACGGCCGACCACCGGAGGGCCCCGATACGCAACCGAGCTGCAGGTCCGCCCCTCCTCTCCGCTCGCCGGCAGGACGGTGAGCGAACTGGCCGAAGAATACAACGTCGCCGTACACGGAATCCTGCGGGAGGGGCGCCGCGTCTTCGGCCGGCTGGACCGGGCGAAGCTGCTGCCGCTCGACATCCTCCTCGTCCGGACCGATGCCGATGCGCTGCAACGTCTGACCGACGACGGGATTGAACTTGCAGAGAAGTTCGAAGAAGCCGGACACAGCGGCCATGGCACCGTCTTCACCGAGGCGATCATCGGGCCGAATTCGCTGATGCAGGGGAGTACGCCCGCCTCCCTGGACCTGCCCCGACGCTGGGGGATCGGTCTCGTCGCCGTGGACAATCAGGGGCGCCGCTTCGAAGGCCGATTGCACGAACTCTCCTTGAGGGAGGGCGACGTCCTGCTGCTCAAGGGAGACGAGTTCAGGCTCCGGGAGGTCCTGCCGGATCTCGGCTGTCTGCCGCTCGCCGACCGAAAGCTCGCCTTCGAGCCGCGGCGCGCCGTTCTTCCGGCCGTGGTCTTCGCGTCGGCGATCCTGCTGACGTCGACCGGCATCCTGTCCGTCGCGGTCGCCATGGTCGGTGCGATCATCGCGCTCGTCCTCGCCCGCGCGATCGGCGCGAGGGACGTCTATGAGTCCATCGACTGGCCGGTGATCGTCCTGCTGGCTGCCATGATCCCCGTCGGAAACGCCCTCGAGACGACCGGTGCCGCCCGGTACATCGCCGGGGAATTCCTGGGCCTGGCCGGTCATTGGGGGCCGACCGCGCTCCTCGCGATCACGCTCTTCGTCACCATGGCGATCACTCCCGTCCTCAACAACGTGGCCACCGTCGTCGTCATGGCCCCGATCGTGATCAGCATCGCGGAGCAGACCGGCGCCCGCCCGGAGCCCTTCCTGATCGCGGTCGCGATCGGTGCCTCCTGCGATTTCCTGACCCCCTTCGGCCACCATAACAATACGATCATCATGGGCCTGGGGAATTACCGCTTCGGCGACTACGGCCGGATCGGCCTGCCGCTGGACGTCATCGTGGTTGTGCTCGCCCTGCTCACGATCCCGCTGGTTTGGCCGGTTCAATGACCCTGCCCCTCATCGGCCGGCGGGGCATCCGCCCGGGCGAGTTCGTCCATGAGGACCCGAGCGAGGGCGAAGAGGCGACGCTCCACGATCACCGGCTGCTCGCAGACCGCCGGAAGCAGGCGCTCGCGTTCGTCGAACAGGCGCGCATCCCAGGCGAGCTGGGCTTCCAGATCCTGGCGCCTCTCCGCCGTTTCGGGATCGGCCGGCTGGGGGTCCAGACGGTCCAGCGCACCCGTCGTTGCCTCGATCCGTTCGGCCAGCAGCTCCTGACGGTCGTGGAAACGCCGGATGCCGCGGATGATTTCGGTCCGCTCGTCGTCCATCGTCTCGAACAGCCCGGCGAAGACTTGGGTCAGAACGACCGGCACCTGCTCCCGGTCGATCCCGGCGGCGAAGCGGCGAAGCTCGGCCTCGGCCTCCTCCAACGGGACGCTGCGCGGCGCCACCCGCCCGACCAGCGCCTCGACCTCGGGCACCTTCTGCCAGGTGCCGGCCGCCTCGGCCGGATCGGGTCCCGTCCACATGGCACCGGCGGAGAGCTGCGGCTGCAGGACCTGGATGCAGGGCCAGCCCTCGGTCACCGGCTGCGCCCCGCCCGTCGAGGCCAGTCCGACAACCGACGCGGCAAGCAGCAGCGCCCCGGCAAGTCTTGTGGCCGTGGTCATGGCAGGTCTCCTTTCAGGCATCGACCGCCGCCCTGACCCGCCCGACGACGCCGCGCGCCGGGTCGTATGCCAGAATGGCCGCCCCCAGGAAGGCCGCGCCATACGCGACGACAAGCCCGAGCGAAAGGAAGTCGATGCGGACATAGAGCATGAAGCGGATCAGTTCGACGGCGTAGGTGAACGGGTTGACGGCGCAGATGTCCCGCAGAAGGGGACTCGCCTCCTCGATCCGCCACAGCGGGTAGAGGGCCGAGGACGCGAAGAACATCGGGAAGATCACGAAGTTCATGACTCCGGCGAAATTCTCCAGTTGACGGATCATGGACGACAGAAGCAGGCCGAGAGCCCCGAGCATCATCCCGGACAAGAGGAGAGCCGGCAGCACGGTCAGATAGCCGAGCGTCGGCGGTTCGATGCCCCACAGCCGGGCGATCATCTGGAAGACGTAGACCTGCGGCAGCGACAGGACGGTCACGGCCAGGAGCTTCGAGACGAGAAGGAACCAGCGCGGCAGCGGGCTGGTCAGCAGGACGCGCATGCTGCCGACCTCGCGGTCATAGACCATGGAGAGCGAGCCCTGCATGCCGGTGAAAAGCTGGATCATCGCGACCAGCCCCGGCACGATGTATTCCTCGTAAAGGATGTAGGTCTCGTAAGGCGGGATGATCGAAACGCCCAGCACGGACCGGAATCCGGCGGCGAAGATGAACAGCCAGACGAGCGGCCTGACCAGCGCGGCGACGAAGCGGCTGCGCTGATGCACGAAACGCAGCATCTCGCGCACGACGATCCCGCGGAGGCAGCGGAGATAGCCGGCCGTGATCATGCCGCCTCCTCCGTCAGCGAGCGGAAGGCGTCCTGCAGCCGGCCGCGGCCCATGTCGGCCGCCATTGTCCCGGCCCTGCCCTGCCACCGGATGCGCCCGCGATGCAGGATCACCGTCGCATCCTCCGGCTCGACCTCATCGATCAGATGGGTTGCCCAAAGCACGGCGATCCCCCGCTCCCGCACCAGATCGCGCACGTCCGACAGGATCGCCGCGCGGCTTCGGACATCGAGCCCTACCGTCGCCTCGTCGCACAGGAGAAGGCGCGGTCCGTGCAGAAGCGCCCGGACGATCTCGATGCGGCGAAGCTCGCCGCCCGAGAAGCTGCGGATCTTGCGGTCTGCCTCGGCAGCGAGCCCGACCCGCTCCAGTTCGGCCTCTATGCGGCGGCGGGCCGTGCCGCGGGGCATGCCGTGAAGCGCCGCGTGATAGGCCAGGTTCTGGCGCGCCGTCAGGTCGGGATCGACGGAGCGCTGCTGGAAGACTACGCCCAGAAGCGCCAGCGCCTTTCCGGGATTCCGGGCAAGGTCATGCCCGAAGATCTCGATCGTCCCGCAGCGGGCCGTGTAGAGCCGGGTGAGCAGGGAGAACAGCGTCGTCTTGCCGGCGCCGTTCGGCCCCAGAAGCACGACGAAGCTGCCCGCCGGGACGACGAGGTCGACGTCCGAGAGAATATCCCGTCCGCCCAGGCGATGGGAAAGTCCGGCCACCGACAAGGCCGGCACCTCACCTGTCCGAACTTCGAACCCGCTGCCCTGCATTCCGCGCAGTGGCGCCGCCCGATCCATCTCAGCGGATCGCCACCCCCCACGGCAGCTCGCCCACGGTGATCGACTTCAGGACCTTCCCTTCCTGCACGTCGATGACCGAGATGTCGTTGGACGAGCCATTGGTCGACACGAGGAGCCGATTGTCCGGCGAAAAGGCAAGCTGCCACACCCGCTGTCCGACCAGGAGGTAATCCTCGACCTCATAGGTTTCGGTGTCGATCACCGCAACCCGGTTGGCCGGGCCGAGGGCGACATAGGCCTTCGAGCCGTCGGCGGTG
>JAJUFW010000164.1 GCA_029263555.1 Alphaproteobacteria bacterium | reverse complement strand
GGATCTGCCCGAGGGCGTTGCGGAGCAGGTTCGGCCCGAACTGGCCCTGCTGATCGCGGAAATCGGGCGGCATCTCGACGACAACCGCCGCGGGGAGCGGCTGCGGTCCGGCGTCCAGATCGCGATCCTGGGCCCGCCCAATGCCGGGAAGTCCAGCCTGCTCAATGCGCTGGCCCGGCGGGATGCGGCGATCGTGTCCGAGCGGGCCGGGACGACCCGGGACGTGATCGAGGTGCATCTGGATCTCGGCGGCTATCCGGTGATCGTCGCCGACACGGCCGGCCTGCGCCAAGCATCGGACGAGATCGAAGACGAAGGCATTCGCCGCGCCCGCGCGAGGGCCGAGCAGGCCGACGTGAAGATCCTGCTGTTCGACGCGCTGGACTGGCCGGAGCTGGACCCGGAGGTGACGGGCTTGGCCGACGGCGACAGCCTGACCGTGCTCAACAAGGTGGACCTGCGGCCGGATCTCGACCTGCCGGAAGGGTTCATCGGGGTTTCCGTCCGCACGGGCGAAGGCATGGGAGGGCTGCTGGGACGACTGGAGGAACTGGTCGCCGACCGGCTGGGCGGCAGCGGGGCCCCGTCCCTCACCCGGCTGCGACACCGGCAGGCGCTGGAGGAATGCCGGGAGGCGCTTTTGCGGGCCGAGGGCGCGCCGCTTCCGGAACTGGTCGCGGAGGATGTCCGGCTGGCGTTGCGGGCGCTCGGCCGCATCACGGGGAAGGTCGATGTCGAGGATCTGCTGGATATCGTCTTCCGGGATTTCTGCATCGGCAAATAGCTGTTTCACGTGAAACAGACGGTCGCTGCTGCTTTGACTTGAGCCAGGCGCGGCCCTAAATTCCCCGCCCATGAAGAGTTATGACGTCATCGTGGTCGGGGGCGGCCATGCCGGCTGCGAAGCCGCCGCCGCGGCCGCGCGGACCGGCGCGGCGACGGTGCTGGTCACCCACAAGGTCGAAACGATCGGAGAGATGTCCTGCAATCCCGCGATCGGCGGGCTGGGCAAGGGGCATCTCGTCCGCGAGATCGATGCGCTGGACGGGGTCATGGGCCGGGCGATCGACCGCGCCGGCATCCAGTTCCGCGTGCTGAACCGCAGCAAGGGCCCGGCGGTGCGGGGGCCCCGCGCCCAGGCCGACCGGAAGCTCTACCGCCAGGCCATGCAGGAGCTTCTGGCCGAGCAGGACGGGCTGGAGATCCTCGCCGCCTCGGCGGAGGACCTGGCGCTCGACGGAGACGGCCGCGTCTGCGGGCTGGTCCTGGCCGACGGCCGGACGATCCGGGCGGGCGCCGTCGTGCTGACGACGGGCACCTTCCTGCGCGGCCTCATCCATATCGGGGAGGAAAAGATCCCGGCGGGTCGCGTCGGCGAAGCGCCGGCCATCGGGCTTTCCGAGACGCTGAGCCGCGCCGGCTTCGCCATGGGGCGGCTCAAGACCGGGACGCCGCCACGGCTCGACGGGCGGACGATCGACTGGGCGGCGCTGGAGGTTCAGGAGGGCGACGATCCGCCGACCCCCTTCTCCTACCTGACGGAAAGGATCACGACCCCGCAGGTCAACTGCCACATCACCTATACGACGCCGGCCGCCCATCAGGCGATTCGGGACAATCTGCACCGCGCGCCCATGTATAGCGGGCAGATCGACAGCGTCGGCCCACGCTACTGCCCCTCGATCGAGGACAAGATCGTCCGCTTCGCCGACAAGGAACGGCACCAGATCTTCCTGGAGCCCGAAGGGCTGGACGACGACACGGTCTATCCGAACGGGATCTCCACCTCCCTGACCCGGGACGTCCAGATCCAGGTGCTTGCCGCCATCCCGGGCCTGGAGAACGCGGTGATGCTGCGGCCCGGCTATGCCATCGAATACGACTATGTCGACCCGCGGGAGCTGAAGCCGACGCTGGAGACCCGGCGCGTCCCGGGCCTGTTCCTCGCCGGGCAGATCAACGGCACGACGGGATACGAGGAAGCGGCGGCCCAGGGGCTGCTGGCCGGCGTCAACGCCGCGCTTCTGGCCGGTGGTGGCGGGCGGGAATTCGTCCTGGACCGGGCCGAGGCCTATATCGGCGTGATGGTCGACGACCTGATCACCCGCGGCCTTTCCGAGCCTTACCGGATGTTCACGTCGCGCGCGGAATACCGGCTGCTCCTCCGCGCCGACAATGCCGACCAGCGCCTGACCGGGCGGGGCATCGAGATCGGCTGCGTCGGTGCCGTGCGCCGGGAAGCGTTCGGCGCGAAGCTCATGGCCTTGGAGGCGGCGCGGGCGCTGGTCCGCTCGTTGAGCCTGACGCCGAACGAGGCCGCGCAGCACGGGCTTTCGGTGAACCGGGACGGACAGCGCCGGACGGCTGCGGACCTGCTTCGTTATCCGGGCATCGACCTCGGCGTCCTGTCCCGGATCTGGCCGGAGCTCTCGGGCTTCACCGCCGACATCGCGGAACAGATCGAGATCGACGCGCGCTACGCCGGCTATATCGAGCGGCAGGAGGCGGACATCCTGGCGTTCCGCAAGGACGAATCCCTGGTGCTGCCGGACGACATCGACTACGACGCGATCGGCAGCCTGTCGAACGAGATCCGGCAGAAGCTGCGGGCCGGCCGGCCTGCGACGCTGGGCGCGGCGGCGCGCATCTCGGGCGTGACGCCGGCTGCGCTCATTGCCCTCTTGCGGCACGTCAAGCGGCGCGACGAGGCGCTCCGTGCCTGAGCCGCTGAGCCCGGAGGCGTTCCGGCTGCGGACCGGAGTTTCACGTGAAACATTGGCGCGGCTCCAGATCTATGCGGAGCTGCTGACGCGGTGGCAGCGCCGGATCAATCTGGTCGGGAACTCGACCCTCCCCGATCTGTGGCGGCGGCACATGCTGGACTCGGCCCAGCTCCTCCCCCTCATTCCGAAGGAGGCGAAGGTGCTGGTGGACCTGGGCAGCGGCGCCGGGTTCCCCGGGCTGGTGCTCGCCATTCTGGGCGTGCCCGAGGTCCATCTGATCGAGAGCGACGCCCGCAAGGCCGCCTTCCTGCGCGAGGTTTCACGTGAAACATCGGCCGGGGCGACCGTGCACGCCACCCGGATCGAGGCCGCATCGGCGCCCAGGGCCGATGTCGTCACGGCCCGGGCCCTTGCGCCCCTGCGGACCCTCTTCGAGTTTGCGGCGCGTTTCGCCGACGAGCGCACGGTCCTTCTCTTCCCCAAGGGACAAGATGTGGGCAGGGAATTGACCGAAACCCCTAGAGAGACGAAGATGCAGATCGATGCTGTGCCCAGCATCTCCGACGATTCCGGTACCATTCTCCGTATCACGGGATTAATGCGTGTCTGACATCGATACCCTGGAACGGCCCGCCGAACGCCCGATGTCCCAGGACAACCCGGGCCGTACCCGGACGCGGATCATCGCCATCGCCAACCAGAAAGGCGGCGTCGGCAAGACCACGACCGCCATCAATCTAGGTACGGCCCTGGCCGCCTGCGGCAAGCGGGTGCTGATCATCGACCTCGATCCGCAAGGCAATGCCAGCACCGGGCTCGGCCTCACCCGGGCCCAGCGCGGAAAGGGATCCTATGAGCTCGTTTTCGGGGAGATCGACATCCGTCGGGATTCGGTCGCGTCCGCAGTGCCGGGCCTTTCCGTCGTTCCCTCCTCCGTCGACCTGTCCGGCGCTGAAATCGAGCTGGTCAATGCGGAGAACCGCGAGTACCGGCTGCGCGAGGCGCTGCGGCAGGCGCCGAGCGACTTCGACTTCATCCTGATCGACTGCCCGCCGGCGCTCGGCCTCCTGACCCTGAACGCGCTGGTGGCGGCCGATGCGATACTGGTGCCGCTCCAGTGCGAGTTCTATGCGCTGGAGGGCTTGAGCCATCTGTTGAAGACGGTCGAGCGGGTCCGGCGGTCCTTCAATCCCCGGCTCGAGATCCAGGGCGTGGTCCTGACCATGTTCGACCGGCGCAACAATCTTTCGGAGATGGTGGCTCAGGACGTCCGCAGCTATTTCGGCGACAAGGTGTTCGATACCGTGATTCCAAGAAACGTACGGGTTTCCGAGGCCCCGAGCCACGGCAAGCCGGTTCTTCTCTATGATCTGAACTGCAGCGGCGCCCAGGCCTATGTCCATCTGGCGGGCGAGGTCCTGAAGCGCGAGAAGGGGCTGTCGGCGTGAGCAGGGAAGAGACGGCCCGTAAGCGCAACAATCTGGGACGCGGCCTGAAGGCGCTGTTCGGGGACGAGGATCCGACGGAGGAGATCCAGGCGGCAGGCCGCGGCGAAGGCGGTCGGGACAGGCGCGTCCTGCCGATCGAGTTCCTGGAGCCCAATCCCTACCAGCCGCGCCGCACCTTCGACGAGGAGGCGCTGGCGAGCCTGGTCGCGTCGATCAAGGGGCAGGGCATCGTCCAGCCGATCCTGGTGCGTCCGGCGCCTGGCAGGGGCGAACGCTACCAGATCATCGCCGGCGAGCGGCGCTGGCGCGCGGCGCAGCGGGCGCGGCTGCACGAAGTCCCGGTAGTGATCCGCGAGCTGACTGATGCCGAAGCGGCCCAGATCGCGATCATCGAGAACGTCCAGCGCGCCGACCTGACGCCGATCGAGGAGGCCGAGGGCTACCGGCGCCTGATCGCGGAATTCGAGTATACACAGGAAGACTTGGCCCGCACCGTCGGCAAGAGCCGGAGCCATATCGCGAACACGCTGCGCCTCCTGGACCTGCCGGGCGACGTCCGCGCCCTGGTCGAGGACGGGAAGCTGACGGCGGGCCACGCCCGCGCCCTTCTCGCGTGCCCCGACCCGTCGGCCGCGGCCCGGCAGGTCGTCGAACGCGGATTGAACGTCCGTCAGACGGAGGAGCTGGCCCGGCAGGGTGGCGCCCCGCGGCAGCGGCCGAGGGGCAAGTCCGCTGCCGGCGCGGCGGCGGAGAACCGGGTCGTCGATCCGGACACGGCCGCGCTCGAGCAGGAGATGTCGAACATCCTGGGGCTTCGCGTCACGATCACCGGCGGAAGCGGCGAGTCGGGCTCACTGACCATCCATTACGGCACGCTGGAGCAACTCGACGACGTGCTGCACCGGTTGAGCCAGGGCCGCCGGTTCTAGGGGCCAGCCGGGTTCAGGTGCGGCTGCGGCCCATCACGGCGAGCTGCAGCAGCACCCGCGCGCACAGGGTTTCGGCGGGAAGGCCGGTGCGCTTGCAATCGGCCTCCGCCTCCATCAGGCGGTTGAGCGCCTCGGCCAGGCGGCCGGTGCCCCAACGCTGCATCTGCAGCCTGAATCGAGGCTGGACCTTGAAGAAGACGGGGGGCCTCAGTGCCGCCATCGCCTGTTCCGGGCTGTCTCCGGCGGCGAGGCGCGAGGCCGCCAGATGCAGGCGCAGGAAGTGGCGCTGCGCCGCGCGCAGGATCGCGACCGGCGAATTGCCTTCCGCCAGCGCCTTTTCCAGGACTCGGTCGGTCGCGGCGCGATCGCCGTCGCCCACGGCGAAGACGAGGTCCTCGAGCGACTGCTCGGCGCTGTCCCCGACGCAGGCCTCGACCGCCGCCACGTCGATCCGCCCGCCCTCTCCGGCATAGGCGATCAGCTTGTCCATTTCGCGCCGGGCAAGCTGGCGGTCGCCGACGAGGCGTTCGGCCAGCAGTGCCTCGGCGTCCGGATCCAAACCCAGGCCCGCCTCCCCCGCCATCTGGCGGACCAGCCGCGCCGTCGTCTCTAAATCGGCGACGTAGCAGGGCAGCGCCGCCGCGTTCGCCGCCGTTTCGCAGAGCTTCCTGAGGCTCGAGCGCGGACCGAGATCGCCCGCCTCCAGGACTGCCAGGCTGTCCGTCTCCGGGCCGTCCAGGACCGCCTTGACGGCCATGGACGCAGCATCCCCGGCATCGCGCACGCGAACCGCGCGACGTCCGCCGGTGAGGGCGAGAGCGCCCATCTCGTCCGCCAGTCTCCCCGGGTCCTTCGGCAGGTCCGCGCCGGCGATCTCGCCGACCCGGAACGGGTCGTCCAGGCTGCCGGCGACTGCCCGGACCAGGCTGTTCGACCGCTCCCGCACCAGCCCGGCATCCGGGCCGTAGACCAGGACGACGCGGATCCCGGGATCCGGTTCGCGGGCGAAGCGGTCCAGCCGGGCGGTCGGGACCTTCATCCGGGATCAGGCCTCGCGGTTGAAATGCAGCGCGAGCCGCGTCCGGATATCCTCGCTGATCTGGCGCAAAGCGCGGTCGCGGGCGTCGCGTTCGGCGCTCAGCGTGGCGAACTGGTCCAGAAGAAGGTTGTAGCTGGTGATCGTCTGCACCGTACCCGAGGTGACCGGCTGGCCGTCCCTGTCGACCAGGCGGAAATTCGCCGAAACGACCAGATTCGCGCGCGTCGCCGTGTCGTCCTTGCGGATGCCCAGGTCCTCCTCCACCTCGGACACCCTGACGTTCAGCGTGTAGAGCGGGCGGTCGGGCCGCCCGTCCGGATTGAGGCTCCGGATCAGATAGTTGCGGAGGATCTGTCCGGTCCGGTTCGGGATGACCGCGACCCTGATCTGGGCCAGCTCGGCCGCGACCGTCTCGCCCGCGATGCCCGGAGCCGTCCCGTAGATCGGCTGGTAGCCGCAGGCGCCGGTGAGGGCCGCGAGCGAAAGGATGGCGGCCGCGCCGCTACGACGCCACGACATTGACCACCCGGTTCGGTACGACGATCACCTTGCGCACGGTCAGCCCCTCCAACGCACGTCCGACATTCGGGTCGGCAAGGGCGGTCTTCTCGGCGTCCTCGCGGGCCATGTCCCGTGGCAGCTCGAGGGTCGCGCGCAGCTTGCCGTTCACCTGG
>JAJUFW010000324.1 GCA_029263555.1 Alphaproteobacteria bacterium | reverse complement strand
CGCCGACGAGGGCGATCGGCACGGCGCGGAACAGGCAGCCCATCTCCCCCAGGGTGTCGGCGACATAGACCTCGGTCCCGGCGTCCGGCAGCTCCCCGCCGGACCGCCGGACGGTCTTCAGCCCTCGTCCGGCTGCCAGCAGGGCAACGTCTTCGCCGCGGGACGGATGGCGGGGCGCGATGATCGTGAGCAGGCCGGGGATGTCCCGCGCCAGGATCGCATGGGCATCGAGGCACAGGGCCTCCTCGCCCTCATGGGTGCTGGCCGCGAGCCAGACCTCCCGTCCGGCCACGGACCGTCGCAGGGCGTCGAGCGCCGACGGGTCCGCCTGCAGCGGATCGGCCGAAAACTTCAGATTGCCAACGGGGCCGATCCGTCTGCCGCCCAGCAGGGCGAAGCGCCGGCCCGACTCCGCGTCCCAGGGCAGGATCACGTCGAAGGTCTCGAGAAGCCGCCGCGTCGTACCCGGGAACCGACGCCAGCGCGCCAGGCTGCGGTCGGACATACGGGCATTCACCATAGCCGCGGGAATCCGGCGGCTGGCGATCTCGGTCAGCAGGTTCGGCCAGATCTCGCTTTCCACCCACAGTACCAGGTCGGGCCGCCAATGGTCCATGAAGGTGCGGGCATAGGCCAGCCTGTCGACCGGCAGGTACTGGTGAACCGCCCGGTCGGGCAGCCGCTGCTCCATCAGCCGGGCCGAGGTGACGGTTCCCGTGGTCAGGAGGACGGAGATATCGGGCGCGTGATCCAGCAAGCGCCTGATCAGCGTCTGGACCGACAGGGCCTCCCCGACGCTCGCGCCATGAATCCAGACCAGGCGTCCGGCGGGCCGCGGACGGGACGGGACGCCCAGGCGCTCGCCGCGACGGCCACCATCCTCCTTGCCGGCCTTCTGGCGGCGGTCGAGGATAAGCGGAACCACCGGGCCGGCGCATGCGGTCAGGCAGCGGTAAATCGGATAGAGCATCCCCAGTTCAGCCGTGAGAGTCCCCCTTCGGGAGGGAGCGGCCCCGGGCACGGTGCCGCGAAGGGCATCGCAGGGGCGCTCGCCTGAAGAGGCGCGGACCCTATCATCTACGGCCGGAGGCTGGCTATACCCTGCCTATCCCCAGCCGGCGCCGGCGCCCGCGGGGCTCTTCGTCGGGGCGGCGGCTTGGCGGGCGATGGGGTGCAGATTGGACACGAATTCCCGGGCCGAGGCCGCCCACGACCATTCGAGGGCATAGGACCGGCAGCGTTCCCGGTCGCAGCGGAGCGCCTGCCGGATCGCCGTCCCCAGATCCCGATCCAGACATCCGACCGCCGGATCGCGGATGATGTCGATCGGGCCGCGCACCGGGAAGGCCGCGACCGGCACGCCGCACGCAAGCGCTTCCAGCTGGACGAGCCCCAGCGTGTCGGTGAGCGAGGGAAAGACGAAGACGTCGGCGGCGCAGTAATGCCGGACGAGATCTTCGCCGTACCGGGCGCCCAGGAACACGGCGTCCGGATATTTCGACCGGAGCGCCGGGAGCATCGGGCCGTCGCCGACCACGACCTTGGTGCCCTCGGTCCGGAGCTTCAGGAAGGCCTCGATATTCTTCTCGACCGCGACCCGGCCCACATAGAGCTGGACCGGCCGCGGCAGGTCGAGCGCGACCGGTTCGATCGGGCGGAACAGCTCGACGTCGACACCCCGCCGCCACAGAACGAGCCGTCGGAAGCCCCGCGCCGCCAGCGTCCGTTCCATGGTCGCGGTCGAGACCATCACGCCGGCGGACCGGCCGTGGAAACGGCGCAGGACTGCGAATGTCCAGGATTCGGGCACGCGGAAGCGGAGCTTCACATATTCCGGGAACATGGTGTGGAAGGAGGTCGTGAACGGAATGCCCCGGGCAAGGCACCAGCGGCGCGCCGCCCAGCCGAGCGGACCCTCCGTGGCGACATGGATGGCGTCCGGGGCGAAGGCATGGATCAACCGCGGCAGCCGGCGACCCGGCGTCACGGCCAGCCGGATCTCCGGATAGGTGGGCAGCGGCAGCGTCCCGAACCGGTCGGGACCGACAACCTCCACCTCGTGCCCCATCGCCTCCAGGTTCCGGGCCGTCGCCTCCAGAGCGCGGACGACGCCGTTCGTCTGCGGGCGCCAGGCGTCGGTGACCAGAAGAATCCGCCGCGGGAAGGGCGAGCCCGGGCCGACCGTCATGCGGCTTCCCTCTTTCCGGAAATGGCCGTCGTCGACCCGGCGGTCCGGTCGGCCCAATGCAGGATCTCCAGCTCGCCCGACATGTGTTCGACCAGCGCGGTGCAGCTCTCGACCCAGTCGCCGTCGTTGCAGTAGATCAGGCCGCCGATGGTCTTGATCTCCGCCGTGTGGATGTGGCCGCACACGACGCCGTCCACCTTGTGCCGTCGCGCCTCGTCGGCCAGGGCCGTCTCGAACCGGCCGATATATTCGACCGCCTTCTTGGTGCGGTTCTTCACATAGGCCGACAGCGACCAGTAGGTGAAGCCGAGGCGTCTGCGACAGGTGTTCAGCCCGGTGTTGATCGCCAGCAGCGTCGCATAGGCCATGTCGCCGATATGGGCGAGCCAGCGGGCATGGTTCACCACCACGTCGAACTGGTCGCCGTGGACGACCAGAAGCCTGCGTCCGTCGGCCGTCGTGTGGACCGCATGGTCCAGGATCTCCACCTCGCCGAGCCGGTGCCCGATGAACTCGCGGCCGATCTCGTCATGGTTTCCCGGAAGGTAATAGACCTTGGTGCCCCGACGGGCCTTATTCAGCAGCTTCTGGATGACGTCGTTGTGGGATTGCGGCCAGTACCAGGCCTTCTTCAGCCGCCATCCATCGACGATGTCGCCTACCAGATAGAGGACCTCGCACTCCGAATGCTTCAGGAAATCCAGCAGGAGGTCCGCCTTGCAGGCCTTTGTCCCGAGATGGACGTCTGAGATCCAGATGGTGCGGTAGCGGCGCACCGGTTGAGATCTTGGCATCGGCGCTCCGCCGAATGTAGGTCGCCTGAATTTGTATATCCATTAGCCAGTGACCTGACAATAATACCGGGATGAAGTTTTTATTAATTCTAGAATGACGAAGCAGACTTAGCGGATTTGTTAAATAAAAATGACAGCTTGTTGAGGCGTTATTAGACCGGCCGGGGCGAAGGGGCTGCTCCCGGATCCCGGCCGGACAAAGCTGAGCCCGTGCTCCCCCTCGACCCGGCCGGTTTTTTTCGGGACCGGGCGGGTGCTACTTGCCCGCGACTGTCATGTTGTCGATGCGGATCGTCGGGGCGTCGAGGCCGGTCCGGAAGACCAGGTCGTTCGCCGGCCTCAGCCGGAGGAACATGTCCTTGAGATTGCCCGCGACCGTCACTTCGCTGACCGGATAGGCGATCTGCCCGCGCTCGATCCAGAACCCGGGTGCGCCGCGGCTGTAGTCGCCGGTGAGGCCGTTGACGGCGCTGCCCATCATCTGGGTCACGTAGAAGCCGCTTTCGATGTCGGAGATCAGCTCCTCGGGGCTGACGGGACCCGGCTCCATGTAGAGGTTGCTGGGCGATGGGGAGGGCGGGGAGGCGGTGCCGCGGGCGGCGTGGCCGGTCGTCTCCAGCCCAAGCTGGCGGGCCGAGCGCAGGTCGAGAAGCCAAGTGGTCAGGCGCCCGTCCTCGACGATCTCGCGCCGCCGGTTCGGCATGCCCTCGCCGTCGAACGGCTTGGACCGCCGGCCGCGAGGCATGTGGGGGTCGTCGACGATGCGGATGCCCGCCGCGAACACCTGGTCGCCCAGGCGATCCTTCAGGAAGCTGGTGCCGCGGGCGATCGCCGGCCCGCTGATGGCGCCCACCAGATGCCGAAGCAGGCTGTTGGCGACGCGCGGATCGAAAACGACCGGCACGCGCGCGGTCGCGACCTTGCGCGCGCCCAGGCGCCGGACGGCGCGCTCGCCGGCCCGGCGGCCGATGGCGGCGGCGTCCTCCATGTCCTCGGCATAGACCGCGCTCGTCCAATCGTAGTCCGTCTCCATCGCCGTTCCCTCGCCGGCGATCACGGAGACCGACAAGCTGCGGCTGGAAACGGTGTAGCCGCCGGCGAATCCGTTGGAGCCGACCATGACGATGCCGACCCGGCCCCAGTTGGCTTCGGCGCCTTCGGAATTGGTGACCCCGTCGACGGCGAGGGCCGTTTCCTCGGCGATCCGGGCCTGCTCGATCAGGGTCTCGGCAGCCGGCTCGCGCGG
>JAJUFW010000276.1 GCA_029263555.1 Alphaproteobacteria bacterium | reverse complement strand
GTCGCTGATCCGCGCCGCGTCGACCCTCAATTCCATGACCAGCCCGTCGACGCTGCCGATCAGGCTGCGCACCCGCTCGCTCTCCCCGGCCAGCGTCGTCGTCATGTCGGCGACGTTGGCCAGCGTCCGGCTGATCGACTCCTGGTTTTCCTGGGAAAGAAAGCCCTCGGCCGCGGCCAGAAGGCGCACCGCGCGCTCCAGAATGAGCGGCGCCGATTCGACCACCGCCTGGATCGTCGAGGGGCGCGACGGGATGATCGGATATTCCTCATCACCCACCACCGTCAGGGCGGGCGCGCCCTCCGACCCGCCTGAGATCTGGACGAAGGGAACGCCGGTGATGCCCTGGATGTCGAGCGTCGCCACGCTGTCCGCCCGTATGGGCGTGTCCTCCTGGACCTCGATCGTGACCCGGATCCGCGAGATGTCGTCGGGGTCGAATCGCATGTCGACCACCTGTCCCACGGGGATGCCCCGGACGCGCACGGCGCTGCCCTCCTGAAGCCCGGTCACCGGCCCCGTGAAGTAGATCAGGTAGCGATCGGCCGATTCCTGGAAGCTGACCCGCCCCAGCCAGACGACGAACACCAGGAAGGCGGCGATGAGGAGCAGCACGAAGCTGCCGACGGCAACGTAGGAGGCCCGTGTTTCCATGCGTTCAGCCCGCTGCTTCGATCCGCTCCGACGTCTTCAGCGCGGCGCGGCCGCGCGGTCCGTGAAAGTAGTCGCGGATCCAGGGGTGGTCGAGCTTCATCAGGTTTTCCATGGTGTCTACAATGATATGCCGATCGACCAGCACCGCGATCCTGTCGCAAACGGCCGCGAGGCTGTCCAGGTCGTGCGTCACCATGAAGACCGTCAGATCGAGGCTGCGCTGCAGATTCCGGATCAGGTCGTCGAAGGCCGCCGCCCCGATCGGGTCGAGCCCCGCCGTCGGTTCGTCGAGGAAGATCAGGTCCGGATCGAGCGCGAGCGCACGGGCAAGCCCGGCCCGCTTGCGCATCCCGCCCGAAAGCTCGGAGGGGTATTTGTCGGCGGCGGAGAGCGGCAGCCCCGCCATGGCGACCTTGATGCGGGCGATCTCGGCGATGAGCGCCGGCGGCAGGTCGCTATGCTCATGCAGGGGCACGGCGATGTTCTCCGCGACGGTCATCGAACTGAACAGGGCGCCGTCCTGGAACAGGACGCCCCAGCGCCGCTGAAGGCCGTTCTGCCCCTCGCCGGCCGTCGCGGCGACGTTCTCGCCGAACACCTCGATCGTGCCGGCGGCGGGCCTGACCAGGCCGATGATCTCCTTCAACAGGACCGACTTGCCGGTCCCGGACCCGCCGACCACGCCAAGCACCTCGCCCCGACGGACGTCGAGGTCCAGGCCGTCATGGATGACCTGCCGGCCGAACTGGGTGCGCAGGCCCCGGATTCGGATCGCAACATCGTTCCCGTCGCTGGCGTGTGCACCCTTAAGATCGTCGACCAAAATCAGATTCCCAACACCGCAAACAGCACCGAGAACACCGCATCGAGCACGATAACGAGGAAGATCGAGCGCACGACCGAGGCCGTCGTAAGCCGCCCCACGCTTTCCGCGCTGCCACCGACCTTGAGCCCTTCGTAGCAGCCGACCATCGCGATGGTGAAGGCGAAAACCGGCGCCTTCACCATGCCGACCCAGAAATGGCCGACATCGACCGCGGACTGGAACTGCCGCATGAACTGTCCGTAGCTGATGTCGAGCACGAAATTGCTCATCGTCGCCCCGCCGAACAGGGCGACCAGATCGGCGAAGAAGACCAGGAGCGGCAGGGTGATCATCAGCGCGAACGCCCGCGGCAGGACCAGGACGTCGACCGGATCCAGCCCCAGCGTCTGCATGGCATCGACCTCCTGGTTGACCTTCATCGTCCCGATCTGCGCGGTGAATGCCGAACCCGACCGGCCGGCCACGATGATGGCGGTCATGAGGACGCCGAGTTCGCGCAGGACGGAGATGCCGAGCAGGTCGACGACGAAGATCTCCGCCCCGAACTGGCGGAGCTGGTCCGCGCCTTGATAGGCAAGGACGACGCCGATCAGGAAGGACAGAAGCCCGACGATCGGGACCGCGGAAACGCCGGTCGCCTCGATGTGGTAGGCGAGGCTGATGAGCCGCAGGCGGCGCGGCTGCAGGAGAACCCGCGCCGTCTTCATGGCCAGCATGCCGAAGAACCCGACCAGCCGGACCGATTCCCGGGCCAGGTCGATCGTCGCCTCGCCGGTCCGGGCGACCAGGTCGATCAGCGGGCTCGCGCGCTTCGGCTCCGGCTCTCCTTCCGACGGGAGCGACGCGACCGCCTCAATCAGCGTCCGTTGCGCACCTGCGGCCCCATGCAGTTCGACCTCGATGCCCCGGGCCTCCAACTCCCGGCGGGTCCGGTGGACGAGCCACGCCCCGGCCGTATCCAGCGCCTCCACCTCCCCCAGATCCAGCGAGACCCGGCGGACCGCCGAGGGGACGGAAAGCCCGCGCAGCCGCGCGTCCAGCGCGCCCGCATGGTCGATAGTCCAGTCTCCGGCCAGATGCAGGACCAGGCTCTCGTCGGTCAGTTCGGCGTCGAAATCGCCGGGCGAATTGCCATTTGCTGCAGCGAGGTTACGATGCGTCACGCGAACCCCGTCCCCTCGCAGCCCAACGCTCCCCGGCCCTGCCCAGGACATTCCCCATGGATCTGAAATCCCATATCCGACACGTTCCCGACTTCCCGAAGCCAGGCATCCTGTTCTACGACATCTCGACGCTTCTGGCACATCCGGCCGCCTGGCGCGAGACCGTGACGCAGCTTGCCGACGCGATCCGTCCGCTGAAACCTGACCTGCTGATCGGCATCGAAAGCCGCGGCTTCCTGACCGCCGCCCCCCTGGCGCTGGAGCTCGGGCTCGGCTTCATCATGATGCGCAAGCGCGGGAAGCTGCCCGGACCCACGATCGCCTACAGCTACGACCTGGAATACGGCACCGACACGATCGAGATCCAGGCGGAGGCCGTCAAGCCGGGCCAGCGCGTCGTCGTCATGGACGACCTCCTGGCCACCGGCGGGACCATGGCCGCCTCGGTCGACCTCCTGCGACGCGTCGGCGCCGACGTCAGGGCGGCGGCGTGCATCATCGAGCTCGCGTTCCTGGGCGGCCGGCAGAAGCTGGACGTGCCGACGATCTCGCTCATCTCCTACGACAGGTAGGCGGCCGGGGGCGGATGGATGGGGTTCCACGCCTTTCTGCCCGACCGGGATCCCCCCGCCGGGCGTTGAAATCCTTGCTTCCGAACATGGAC
The DNA here is from genome assembly GCA_029263555.1 of Alphaproteobacteria bacterium. Taxonomy (GTDB): domain Bacteria; phylum Pseudomonadota; class Alphaproteobacteria; order DSM-16000; family Inquilinaceae; genus JAJUFW01. The sequence continues at coordinate 1,486 of JAJUFW010000276.1, read as the reverse complement.
TGGCCATAAAGCAGGGCTCTTTCGGCACATCGGCCGTTCATTTCCAGTAACCTAGCGGATTGGATCGCATGCCGCGACGCAAGGAATCCTATTTCGATACCGTACTGGTACCGATCAACAAGGCCGGATGGCCCTTCATCGCCATCTTCCTCGTAGCGTCGATCCTTCTGGGACTCCTGGCGGAGGAGCTGTTCTGGATCGGCCTGATCGCGACGGCGTGGTGCGTATACTTCTTCCGCGACCCGCACCGGGTCGTGCCGACCCGGCCGGGCCTGATCGTCGCACCGTCGGACGGCACCGTCTGCGCGATCGAGGAGGCCGCGCCCCCGGCCGAGCTGGAGCTGGGCGACGAGAAGCTGACCCGCGTCTCCATCTTCCTCAACGTCTTCGACGTGCACGTGAACCGGGTCCCCTGCTACGGCACCGTCGAGCGCGTGGAATATCATCCCGGCAAGTTCTTCAACGCCAGCCTGGACAAGGCGAGCGTCCACAACGAGCGTTCCGCCGTGTCGCTGCTGCTGCCCGACGGCCGTCGCATCGTGTTCGTCCAGATCGCCGGCCTTGTGGCGCGGCGGATCATCAACAATCTCCGACCCGGCCAGCCCGTGGTCGCGGGCGAACGCTACGGCCTGATCCGCTTCGGCAGCCGCATGGACGTCTATCTGCCGCCGGGCGTGGCGCCGCTGGTCATCATCGGCCAGAAGACGGTATCCGGCGAGACGGTCATCGCCGATCTGGAGAGCACCGAGCCGGCACGACTTGGGGTCCGACGATGAACGATACGTCCTCCCGCACACCGCGCCGAAGGCGGATCAGCGGCCTTTCCGTGCACAGGCTGATTCCGAATCTGCTCACCACCTTCGCGCTGTGTGCCGGGCTGACGTCCATCCGTTTCTCCGTCGCGGGCCTGTGGGAATTGGCGGTGACCGCAATCGTGATCGCGGCCATCCTGGATTTCCTGGACGGCGGCGTCGCCCGCCTGCTGAAAGCGTCCTCCCCGCTCGGCGCCCAGCTCGATTCCTTGAGCGACTTCGTCTGCTTCGGCGTCGCCCCGGCAATCCTTCTCTATCTCTGGTCGCTCAACGACGCGGGAAGCCTGGGCTGGCTCGTGGCTCTCGCCTTCAGCATCTGCGCCGCCATGCGCCTCGCCCGGTTCAACGTGCGCCTGGAATCGTCCAACCTGCCGGCCTGGGCGCGCGCCTATTTCACTGGCGTCCCCTCGCCGGCGGGCGCAGGACTGGCGCTCCTGCCGGTGATCGTCAGCTTCCAGACCGACCCCGTCCTGGCCGAGTTTCCGGTCCTGCTGGCGATCTGGACGACCGCCATCGGCCTTCTGATGGTCAGCAACCTGCCGACCTTCTCGCTGAAGAAGCTGCGCATCCCGGAGCGCTTCCAGATCGTGGTGCTGGTCGGGCTCGGCCTGTCGATCGCGGCCCTGTTCATCGTCGCATTGTACCGGCGGTACGGGACGGATTCATGCGGCCTG
>JAJUFW010000546.1 GCA_029263555.1 Alphaproteobacteria bacterium | reverse complement strand
GATCCGGCTGGGCAGCAGGAACAGGTCGGCCGCCTCGTATTCCGCGACCACCCGTTCCTGCGCCTGGGGGCCGAGCCAGGTCACCCGGTCGTCGACGCCGAGCCGGCGTGCCATATCCTCAAGGGCGGGAAGCCCCGCGCCGCCGCCCACATGGACCCAGCGCCAGTTGAGCCCCGGCGGCAGCGCGGCGAGCGCCGAAAGGGCGACGTCCAGCCCCTTCTTGGGCACGGCACGCCCGACCGAAAGAAGCCGGACCGGGTCGGCGGGGTCGGCCCCGTCGCGCGGCGGGCGGGCGGGGCAGGCAGCCGGGAAGCGGGTGAGGTCCAAGCCGTGATAGACCAGCTCCACGCGGCCGGGATCGGGCGCGAGCGCCGCCAGATGGTCCTGCCCGGCGCGGGTACAGGTGACGCCCCAGCGCGCCTCGGCCAGCTTCTCGCGCTTCTCCCAGTCCGGCGTGGTCCAGATATCCTTCGCATGGGCCGAAAAGCTCCACGGCCGCCCGGTCATGAGGGCCGCGTAGCGGGCGACCGAGGCGGGCGTGTGAAGAAAATGGGCGTAAATCCAGCCGACCTCCCCGGGCAGTTCCACCGCCATGACGGCGGCCTGGCCGAACCGCCTCAGCCGGTTCCGCGACCGGTCACGGACCAGGTCGCGCGCCCAGACGGCGACGGCCCGCCACCAGCCAGCAAGCCGGACGGCCCGGGCCAGGGCGCGGACGACCCGGAGCGGTTCCCGGTGCAGATATTCGGGCAGATAGACGACGGGCGCCTTCAGGTCCCGGGCGAGCGCGTGAACGGCCGGATCGGTGGGCAGCCGCAGCGAGAAGAGGACGAGGTCGAAGCCGCGGCACTCCAGCCCGACCAGCTCCTGGGCGATGAAGGTCTCCGACAGCCGGGGCCAGCCCTTCACCACTACCGCGATTCGTGCGGGTCCCCGCGCCGCCGCCCCACCCGGCCCCTCCTCCGCTTCGGCGGCGGAGGAGGTGTCCGGGCGCAGTTCCCGAACCCGGCCGCCGCCCAGGCCGCCCATACCTTCCAGGGTCAATTGCTGTACCTCGCCGGCTCGGTTACCCTCGTCGCCGGTGGGGGAGAGGCGTCAGCCGGAGCCGGCAGATCGGCGGCAACTGGCGGAACCGAGTCATGGACAACAGCATCTTCCGCTTCATCCTTCGCTACAGTGCCCGGCAGCAGGTCGCGATCCTGCTGCTGACGCTCGCCTCGTTCCCTTTCCTCTATATGACGCTCGAACTTCCGAAATGGATCGTCAACGACGCCATTTCGGGGACCGACTTCCCTAAGAACGTACTCGGCATCGAGCTGGGACAGGTGCCCTATCTCCTGCTCCTGTCCGGCCTGTTCCTCCTGTTCGTCGTCCTCAACGGCGCCTTCAAGCTCCACATCAACACGATGAAGGGCCGCCTCGGGGAACGGATGCTGCGCCGGCTCCGCTACGAACTCTACCAGCGGGTCATGCGCTTCCCCTTGCCCCATTTCCGCAAGGTGAGCGCCGGCGAGATCATTCCGATGATCACGGCCGAGGTGGAGCCGATCGGCGGCTTCATCGGCGACGCTTTCGCCCAGCCGATCTTCCAGGGCGGAACGCTGCTGGTCTATATCGGCTTCATCTTCGCCCAGGACCCGTTTCTCGGCGCCGCCGCGATCGCGCTCTATCCGTTCCAGGGCTGGCTGATCCCCCGCCTCCAGCGAAAGGTCAACCAGCTTGGCAAGCAGCGTGTCCAGACGATGCGCCAGATCTCCGACAAGATCGGCGAAAGCGTCGGCGGCATACAGGACATTCACTCCAACAACACGATCCATTGGCACCTGGCGGATATCGCCCGAAGATTCGGCGACGTCTATGATATCCGGTTCGAGATCTATCGGCGCAAGTTCTTTATCAAGTTCCTGAACAACTTCATCAACCAGCTCACCCCGTTCTTCTTCTATTCGATCGGCGGGTATCTGGTGATCCGCGGCGACCTGAGCTTCGGCGCGCTGATCGCGGTGCTGGCGGCCTACAAGGACCTGGCCGGCCCGTGGAAGGAGCTGCTGGACTACTATCAGCTGAAGGAGGACACCCGCATCAAGTACGAGCAGGTGATCCGCCAGTTCGACGTGCCGGGGCTGATGCCGGCCGATGTCCTGAACCCCGCCATCCCCGACGAGGAGCATCTCTCGGGATCCCTCCGGTTCGTCAATGTCAGCTTCGGGGAGGACGGCAGCCGCATCCTGGAACGGGTCACCTGCACCATTCCGCTCGACCAGCATACGGCCGTACTGGGCGGCGCCGGCACCGACGAGCTGGCCCTTCTGGTCGCGCGCCTGCTTCGGCCTTCGGGCGGGCGGATCCTTCTGGGCGACGAGGATTACGCCCGCCTTCCCCAGGCCCTGATCGGCCGCCGCGTCGCCTATGTCGGCGCCAACACCTATTTCTTCGGCGGCGAAGTGCGGGACAATCTCCTCTACGGGCTGCGCCACCGTCCGATGCGCCCGGCCTCCTACACGCCGGAGCAGGAGGCCCAGCGGCAGCGGCGAACGACCGAGGCCGCCGCTTCCGGCAATACCCTATTCGATCCTGCGGCCGACT
>JAJUFW010000375.1 GCA_029263555.1 Alphaproteobacteria bacterium | reverse complement strand
TCCTGGCCTGCATCATCACCGCAACTCCCGGAACCAGCTGGGTCAGCTATGACTCCGCCAAGGGCATGCTGACGATCCATGTCCTGGACCTGATCGACGACGAGGAATGGCGGTCGATCGTGAAGCACCGGTACGAGCGACTGCTCCTGGAGATCTTCGAATGAGCGCGTCGGTCCTGTCCTGGTCCATCCTCGCCGCGCAGGTCATGCTTGCCCTGGCCATGGCCTGCGCGACCTTCCGCCTGATCAGGGGTCCGCGGGCCCAGGACCGGGTGCTGGCGCTCGATGCACTCTACGTCAATGCGATGCTGCTTCTGCTCACCTTCGGCATCCGGACCGGCAGCATGCTCTATTTCGAGACGGCCCTCGTCATCGCCCTCCTTGGCTTCGTCGCGACGGTCGCCCTTGCCAAGTTCCTCATGCGCGGCGAGGTAATCGAATGACGGGCACGGCGGATCTCCCCGCCTGGGCGGCATGGGCGACGGCGGTTTTCCTGCTGCTGGGCGCGGGCATCACCCTCACCGGCGCCATCGGTTTGCTGAGGCTGCGAAACTTCTACGAGAGGGTCCATTCGCCGACGCTGGGGACGTCGCTCGGAACCGGCGGGATCCTCGCGGCCTCGGTCATCTACTTTTCCGTTCTCGAATCCCGGCCGGTCGTGCACGAGATCCTGATCGGCATCTTCGTTCTGGTGACGACGCCGGTGACGCTGATGCTGCTCGTGCAGGCGGCCCGCCAGCGGGACCGGTTCGAGAGTCAGGACGACAACCAGGCGACCGGCGCTGAAGACGGCAACGACGGCTGAACGCCGGGCAATGGCCGGCCCGGCGGATCAGCGGGGAGCCGGGAGGCCTTCCGGCGCCCGGACCGCCCGCCGATCGAGCGTCCGGAGAATGTGGCCGGCAAGCGCCTCACATTGGGCGCGGATATCGGGCACCGCGACAATTTCCCAGAAGATTCCCTTGGTGACCGGCCCCAGCGCGAAGATGCGGTCGGAAATCTGCCCGTCTCGGCCGATGACGGCCCCGCTCTCCGCCACGTCTATGCCAAGTCTCAACGCATCCGGACGGATCGTCCCGCGCCCGATCAGGGCCTCGAACAGCGGGTCGCGTATGGAGGAATAGTCCGATCTGGGCCCGGTGCAGTTGATGATCCGGTCGACCGTCAGCCGTCTCGCGACTTCGGACCCGCGCGGCTTCACCCGGACGGCGATGCCCGATCCCCTCTCCTGCTCGATCCGGATCCGCCCCGCTTCGACGATCAGTTGCCCCCGATCGACCGCTTCCGAAATAGCGTCCGCCACCGAAGGGGCCATCCGATGGCGGTGCACGTCCCACCACGGGCGCAGATGCCTGAGGAAGCGGCGCTTCTCCGCAAGCGGCCAGCCGCGCCACAGATCCTGGGTCACGGGCCTGAGCGCGTCGATGACGGCCCGCCATCCCACCCCGCTCCGCGCGGCCAGATCCACATTCGCCCGAACCTCGCGGCACGCGGCGAGGGCGGACCGCCGTGCCCGGGCCGACAGCTCGATCGACCAGCCGCCGGCGACGGGGGCGTGCCGCCGAGGCATCAGGCCGCGACGGGAGACGGCATGGATACGTCCGGCATGGCCACGGCGCAGCAGTGAAAGGACCACATCGACCATGGTGAGCCCGGTACCGATGAGGAGGACCGGCGCATCGGGCGGAAGACCGTCGACGGCACCGGGCGCCCAGGGATCGCCGAAATAGCCGGGCGTGCTTTCGTCGGGCGGAGGATTGCCGGTCGCCAGCACCACGGCATCGACCTCATGGGCCCCGGCGTCGATTACGATCAGCAGCCCGCCGGCGTCGCCCTCGCGGACATCCACGACCCGCTGATTGACCAGCGAGACGGCGATCTCCGATGCGCGGGCCGATATCGCCTGCCGCAGCAGATCCTCGAGATAGGCGCCGTATTGCTGCCGGGCGACGAAGCTGTCGGGATGAAGCGGTTCCGCGCCGGCGTTCCCTCTTTCGCCCGAACGGGTAGCCAGCCAGTCGTGGAAATGCCGTGGCGCGTCCGGGAAAGCGCCCATGTTCGAGGCACGGACGTTCAGGAGATGTTCAGGGTTCTCCGTCGAATAGGCAAGACCGCGGCCGAAGGATGCCCCTCGCTCGAAGAGGTATATGCGGTCTCCCGGCCGGCACTGTCGCAGCAGCTGCGCCGTCACGAGGGTGCCGGAAAATCCGGCTCCGACGACGCCGATGCGTCGGCCAGCGTTGGTCATGGTACCTCTTCGCTCCGGATGTTCGAAGGAACGGACGATGAGAAGCGCCGCAACCCGGAGGCGCCGCCCGGGCGGATTGTCCTGATTTCCTAGTTTGTAAGTCAAGTTTCGCCCGTTCGCGCCCGGTTCCGCTTTCGGCCGCGGTCCGGCGAACCGGCGACCGGGCCGGGCAGTCGCCGCTCGTCAGCCGACCGCTCATGTCTTAGGGTTGCACTTAAAACTTCCGTTCCGTCGATGATGGAGGCAGCCGATGACGCACTATTCCGCTCCGATCGACGAGATGCGCTTCGTGCTGCAACGCATCGTCGGGCTGGATGCGATCACGGGCCTGCCCGGCTATGGCGAGGCGACGCCTGACGTCGTCGACGCGGTGCTCAACGAGGCCGGCAGACTTGCGTCCGAGGTCCTGGCGCCGCTCAACCATCCCGGCGACCGCGAAGGCTGCATTTTGGAGAACGGGGTCGTCCGGACCCCGCAGGGCTTCACGGAAGCCTATCGGCTCTACTGCGAGGGCGGCTGGAATGCCCTGCCTTTTCCGGAGGAGATCGGTGGTCAGGGGCTCCCCTGGGTGGTCGCGATGGCCGTCCAGGAGATGTGGCATGCGGCAAACATGGCCTTCGCGCTCTGCCCGACCTTGAACCAGGGAGCGGTGGAGTTGCTGGCCAGCCATGGAAGCCCGGAGCAGAAGGCGCTGTTCCTCGACCGGCTGGTCTCCGGAACCTGGACCGGCACGATGAACCTGACCGAACCGCAGGCCGGCTCCGATGTCGGGGCGCTGCGGGCGCGTGCGGTCCGGCACGCCGACGGCAGCTATCGCCTTTTCGGCCAAAAGATCTTCATCACCTATGGCGAGCACGACCTGGCGGAGAACATCGTCCACATGGTCCTGGCGAGGACGCCGGACGCGCCGCCCGGGATCCGGGGCGTCAGCCTGTTCATCGTGCCCAAGTTCCTCATGGACGCGAATGGCGCCCTCGGCGCCCGAAACGACCTGCGCTGCGTCAGCCTGGAACACAAGCTGGGCATTCATGCCAGCCCGACCTGCGTCATGGCCTTCGGCGACGAGGGCGGGGCCGTCGGCCAGTTGGTCGGCGAAGAATGCCGGGGCATCGAGTACATGTTCACGATGATGAACAATGCCCGGCTCTCGATCGGTATCCAGGGCGTCGCGATCGCCGAACGGGCATACCAGCAGGCCCTGTCCTATGCCCGGATGCGTATCCAGGGCCGGAGCCCCGACGGAGGAAACGACAGCGTCCCGATCATCCGGCATCCGGATATCCGGCGCATGCTGCTGGACATGCGGGCGCGGATCGAGGCGGCGCGCGCGCTGGCCTACCGGGCGGCGGCGGCGCTGGACGTCGGCCGTCGGCATCCGGACGCCGATACGCGGCGCGCAGCCCTGGATCTGGCCGACCTGCTGATCCCGGTGGCGAAGGCATGGTGTACCGATATCGGTGTGGAAGTCGCCTCGATCGGGCTTCAGGTCCATGGGGGAACCGGCTTCATCGAAGAGACGGGAGCGGCCCAGCATTACCGCGACGCCCGCATAGCGCCGATCTAC
>JAJUFW010000691.1 GCA_029263555.1 Alphaproteobacteria bacterium | reverse complement strand
GGCGGATCGGCCTGGGCGTGACGGGGCTCGCGGATGCCTTCATCCAGTGCGGCGTCCGCTACGGGTCGGAGGAGTCGGTCCGGCTGACCGACGAATGGCTCGCCACCCTGAAGAATGCGGCCTATCTCGCCTCCGCCGAACTCGCGGCCGAGAAGGGCAGCTTCCCGCTCTATGACGCCGCGGCCTATCGCGAACGGCCGATGATCCGCTCGCTCGATCCCGCGGTGCGCGAGGCCGTGGAGCGGTGCGGCCTGCGCAACGCGCTCGTCACCTCGATCGCGCCGACCGGCACGATCTCGCTCTTCGCCGACAACGTCTCCTCGGGCATCGAGCCGGTCTTCGCCTACAGCTATTCCAGGAACGTGCTGCTGGCGAACGGAAGCCGCACGACCGAGCGGATGACGGACTACGCCTACAGGCTGTATCGGGAGGCGTTCGGCCCCGACGCCCCCTTGAGCGACGCCTTCGTCGATGTCGGCGGGCTGCGGCCGGAAGACCATGTGCGGATCCAGGCCGCCGCCCAGAAGCATATCGACAGTTCGATCAGCAAGACGATCAACTGCCCGCCCGACCTGCCCTTCGAGGCGTTCAAGGACGTCTACGCCCAGGCATATGCCCTTGGCTGCAAGGGGTGCACGACCTATCGCCCGAACGAGATCACGGGCGCGGTGCTGGAGACGGCCGCCGTGCCGACCGTCCGGCCGGAGGCCCGGCGCGTCCCGACGGATGGCGAGGGAGATGGGGACGTCGTCTATATGACGGAACCGCTGGAGCGCCCTCAGTCCCTGCCCGGACGCACCTACAAGCTGCGCTGGCCCGACAGCGACCATGCGATCTACGTGACCATCAACGACATCGTCCAGGACGCGCCGGGCGACCGCAAGATCCGGCGGCCGTTCGAGGTGTTCATCAATTCCAAGAACATGGAACACTATGCCTGGACCGTGGCGCTGACCCGGATGATCAGCGCGGTGTTCCGCCGCGGCGGCGATGTCGCCTTCGTGGTCGAAGAGCTGAAGGCCGTGTTCGATCCGCGCGGCGGCCACTGGATGGAGGGACGCTACGTTCCGTCGCTTCTGGCGGCGATCGGCGGCATCATCGAGCAGCACATGATCGAGATCGGCTTTCTTGCGCCGCCGGAGACCGCTCCCGGCCCTGCAGGCGCCCGGCCCGAACTGCCGCCGACCCGGCCGCTCAGGGGCTGTCCCCGTTGCGGGCAGCCGACCCTGATCCACAGCGAGGGCTGCGACCTGTGCACGGCCTGCGGCTATTCCAAATGCAGCTGACGCCCTGATCCGGTCGTGCGCGGTCGGGTGCCGGCAGCGGCATGGGAGCACCCATGCCCGGTCATGGGCCCACACATCGCCACCGAGAACACCTCCTTCTTCCGTAACGTTGCCAGAAATTGTCTGGAGAAATTTGCGGGCGGCAGCTACCGCTTGCCGCCGGCCCGTCTCGAAGACCGGTTTGACGCCGTCAGAGAAGGAGGAGCTCTTGCCCCTGTCAGCCGCCTCGGCCACCTGCCTTGCCGATCTCCGCCATGCCCGCGACCGGGTCCTCGCCGCGCCGCTCGACCGCAGGGCCCTCGACATCTTCGCCCGGACCGCCGCCACGGCCGAAGGAACGCTGGTCGCCGATCCCGAGCTGTCGCCCGCCGAACGGGCCCAGGTCGGCCGGGTCGGGCGGGGATCCTATGCCGCCATCTGCGCGGCGATCGCCTCCGGGCGCGC
>JAJUFW010000340.1 GCA_029263555.1 Alphaproteobacteria bacterium | reverse complement strand
GCCTGCGCAACATCCTGCGCGATCCCCGGGTCGCGCTCCTGTTCCTGATCCCGGGGGTCGGCATCACGCTCAGGGTCAACGGCCGCGCCCATCTGGAAACGGATCCGGCTCTCCTGGAGTCCTTCGCGGTCGACGGCAAGGCGCCGCGCAGCGTCATCGCGATCGAGGTGGGCGAAGTCTATTCCCAGTGCGCCCGCGCGATCATCCGCTCCGGCCTGTGGGATCCGTCGCGGCACGTCGATCCCCGCACCCTGCCACCCCCGGAAAGATCCTGGCGGCCATGACGCCAGCGGCATTCGACGGGGAGGAATACGACCGGAGCTGGGCCGAGCGCGCCTCGAAGACGATGTGGTGATCTCGGGAAATCGCGGGCCGCCCCACGCCCTTCCTCACCCGGCGGGAGCCTGCCGATTTCCGGCCGGGCGCTCGGGCCGGAAGAAGAGGCCGAGTTGAAGGCTCTGTGCGATGCGGTGGGCGCGGGACGAAAACTCGGCCGCGATCGGTTCGACGAACAGCTCAGCGGCCGTCCGGTCGAAGAGCCGCAGCCAGATCTGGAACAGCCCGGGCTCGATGCCTTCGACCCGCGCGTGCTTGCCCATCGGATTGCCGTGGTAGCGGCCGGTCTTGAGCATGACCGAGGACCAGAAATCCGACAGCGTGTCGAAATGCTCCCGCCAGGCCGGGGCGCCAACGGGACCGATCGTCCGCTCGAACGGCCGGGACAGGTCCGGATCCTCCATGACCCGGGCATAGAAGGTTTCGACCAGCGCCCTGATCGCGGCTTCGTCGATTTCCGTGAACTGCGTGTGTCCGGTCATGGGAAAGGCTTCGCGGGAAGAACCGCCGCAAATGTGGGGAACGCCGCCTGCAATGCAAAGCGGCGTTCCGTCGCAAGCGGGCAGGACCGGCCGGCGGTCAGACCGCCGGCTGCTGCTGGGTGATGCAGTGGATGCCGCCGCCGCCCCAGACGATCTCGGACGCCGGGATCTGGATGACGGTCCGGTCTGGGAAGGTATCGCGCATGATGCGGAAGGCGGCCCGGTCCTCCGCCGCGTCGAAGGCCGGCATGATGATGCCGCCGTTCGGCATGTAGAAATTCGCGTAGGACAGGGTGATGCGACGGCCGTCGGGATAGTCCCGGCGCGCGGGCTGCGGCAACTCGACGATCTCTAGCGGCCGTCCCTTCGCATCGGTCTCGGCCCGCAGGCGTTCCAGGTTTTCCTGCATGACGTCGTAGTTGCCGTCCGTCTTGTCCGCGGTCGTCATCATCAGGACGACACCGGGCCTGGCGAAGCAGGCAACCTCGTCGATATGCCCGTCCGTCTCGTCATCCTGAAGGCCGCGGGCCAGCCAGATGACCTTTTCGACCCCCAGATAGGCACGGAGATATTCCTCCATCCGCTCCCGCGTCATGCCCGGGTTGCGGTTGGGGTTGAGAAGGCATTCCTCCGTCACCAGGACCGTGCCTTCCCCATCCACGTGGATGGCACCGCCCTCGAGAACGAAGGGCGCCTCGTAACGCTCGACCCCCACATGCTCCAGGATGCGACGCGCGACCTGGGCGTCCTGGTCATAAGGGAGATATTTTTCGCCCCAGGCGTTGAATTGCCAGTCCACCCCGGCAAGCCTGCCCTTCCGGTCGACGACGAAGGTGGGGCCGCTGTCGCGCACCCAACTGTCGTCGATCGGCATGGGCAGGATCTCGACGCCGTTGCCGCAGGCGAGCGACGCCTCGGCGACGTCCTCGGGCCTGCAGATCATGGAGACGGGTTCGAAATCGGCAATCGCCTTGGCGACATCGGCATAGGCTGCCTGGGCAGCTTCCAGATGCTCACCCCAGACTTCCTCCCGGCAAGGCCACGCCATCCAGGTGCAACTGTGGCGTTCCCATTCGGCAGGCATAACGAAACCGTTGCTGGCCGGTGTCGGCATCGGTCGGCAGATCCCTGTCGCTTGACGTTCGATGCCGAAAGGGTAGCCCGCGACCGAAATCAGTTCCAGCGAAGCTTTACCTTCGGCAGACGAGCGGGATCAGCGTCGCCGCGAAGACTTTCTTGTGTCGGGATATTGAAGCGTGAAAATGGGTCCGAGACGGAAAAGGCTGAGTGCGGTCAGAAGAGACACGATGTCCTCGATCGTTGTTGCGGATGCACAACATATAGCAATCGAGTAACAATCTTACCTCGTCGCGACACGCCGGCACTGCCATGCGCGCCACGCATGTCTTCGAACCGGCACCATCGCGGGGACCGCCTGCGGCTCGCGCGCGGGAGCTGGCGGCACGGGCCGCCGGCGCCTTACCGGCCGGATCAGCTGCTGAGGAGAATACTGCTGGACGGCGCCCAGGTGACGTGCACCGGGTCGCCGGAGGCGAGATGCGGGGCACCGGTCCGCCGGTCGTTCGCTTGGCTGACCTTGATCACCTTACCGCCGCGCGTGCGGACGTGCAGGACCGAACGTTCGCCCAGATAGGCGACCTCCAGCACCTCGCCCGCGATCCTGTTGACGTTGCCGCTGCCGGCCGCCTCGCCGCGGACCACGGTCAGCTTTTCCGGCCGCACGCCCACATGGATCGTGCTGCCGACGGACGGGTTTTCCCCGTCCTCGACCGCGATCTCGCAGCCGGCCTCGTCGCTCGTCACCAGTACGACCCCGTCCGAGACCGACGCGACGCGCCCTTCGAACAGGTTGATCGAGCCGATGAAGTCCGCAACGAAGCGGGAGCGCGGATGCTCGTAGATCTCGGTCGGCGCGCCGATCTGGGTGATCCGCCCGGCCTCCATCACGCCGATCCGGGAGGACATGCTCATCGCCTCCTCCTGGTCGTGGGTGACGATCACGAAGGTGATCCCGACCTCGTTGCGCAGACGCACGAGTTCGAGCTGCATGCTCTCGCGCAGCTTCTTGTCGAGCGCCGACAGCGGTTCGTCGAGCAGGAGCACCTTCGGCCGCTTGATCAGAGCCCGCGCCAGCGCGACGCGCTGACGCTGGCCGCCGGAGAGCTGGTCGGGCTTGCGGTCGGCCAGATGGCCGAGCTTCACCATCTCCAGCGCTTCCTTGACCCGGGGCCCGATCTCGGCCTTCGGCACCCCGGTCACCTTCAGGCCATAGGCGACGTTCTCGCCCACGGTCATGTGCGGGAAGACGGCGTAGCTCTGGAAGACCATGTTGACCGGGCGCCGGTTCGGCTGGATCCGGGTCAGGTCCTGCCCGTCCAGCAGGATGCGCCCCTCGGTCGGCATCTCGAAGCCGGCCAGCATCCTGAGAAGCGTCGTCTTCCCGCAGCCGGACGGCCCCAGGAGGGCGAAGAACTCGTTATTGGCGATGTCGAGGCTGACCCCGTCGACGGCAGTGACGCCGCCCGGAAAACGTTTCGTGATGTCCTGGAATCGGATGATCGGGGAGGACGTCATGTCTGGCCGTTGTCTTTCCTAGTCTTCCGCGGCTTTGGTCGGTGACTGCAGCGTCATCGCCAGAACCGTAACGAGGGCCGTCAGAACGATCAGGACCGTGGAGGCTGCGTTCACTTCGGGCGTCACGCTGAACCGTACCATCGAATAGACCAGCACCGGGAACGTCATGGTGTTGGGACCCGAGGTGAAGAAGGTGATGACGAAGTCGTCGAGCGACAGCGTGAACGCCAGAAGCGCCCCGGCGACGATGCCGGGCCTGAGATAGGGCAGGATCACGTCACGATAGGTCGCCCACTCGCTCGCGCCCAGGTCCTTCGCCGCCTCTTCCAGGCTTCGGTCGAAGCCTGCCATGCGGGCGCGGACCACCACCGCGACGAAGGGGAAGCAGAACGCCGTATGGGCGACGATGATCGACGCAAGGTTCAGCGGATAGGGCAGATCCGTCGGCCACTGCACGCGGGCGAAGAAGACCATCATGGCCACGCCCATGCAGATTTCCGGGATCACGATCGGCAGCGCGGTCAGCCCTTCCAGCACCGCCCGCCCGGGGAACCGGAAACGCCACAGCCCGATCGCCAGCATCGTCCCGATGACGGTCGCAAGGACCGTGGCGACGGCCGCGATCAGCAGGCTATTCGCGAAGGCTTCGAACAGCCGGGCATTGTTCCAGGCCCTGCCGTACCATTCGAAGGTGAAGCCCTGCCAGACGATGTTGCGCCGGCTGT
>JAJUFW010000415.1 GCA_029263555.1 Alphaproteobacteria bacterium | reverse complement strand
CGCTTTCACGTTTCGTTCCCCCGGCCCTGGTCGATGCCACAGGCAACGCTCAATCTCAACGGCGCGACCCTCGTCGCGGACCTGTCCGGCGCCCTCTGGTGGCCGGAACGGCGGATCCTGGCCGTCGCCGACCTCCATCTCGAAAAGGGCTCGGGCTTCGCAAGCCGTGGGCGGATGCTGCCCCCCGACGATACGGCGATGACGCTTGGACGGCGGGAGGCGGTGGCGCGTCGTCTAGGCCCGCATCAGGTGATCTGCCTTGGCGACAGCTTCCATGATGCGGGCGCGGCCGAACGCCTTGCGGCCGAAGACGCCAAACGCCTGTCCCGCCTGATTGCCGGATTCGACTGGCTCTGGGTCAGCGGCAACCACGATCCCGCCCCACCCGTCCGATGGGGCGGCGCGGTCGCGGAAGAGACGGCGATCGGCCCCCTGGTATTCCGCCATGTCGCACGCGGCGACCGGCCGGGCGAGGTCTCCGGGCACTATCATCCCAAGGCGACCGTCCATGTCCGGGACATGCGGATCAGCTCTCGCTGCTTCGTGGGCGACCACCGTTCGCTGGTCCTGCCGGCCTTCGGCGCCTTCACCGGCGGGCTGAACGTGCTGGATCCGGCGATTTCCGGCCTTTTCGACGGCGGGTTCATCGTCCATCTGCTGGGCGAGCGGCGGATCCACACCTTTCCCCGGCATCGCTTGGCAAGCGCAGCCGGCGTACCGGCAAGAAGTCCGGCGGCCGCGTTCCCACCGGGCAGGAGGGCGGCCCCCCATACCCGATGACAGAGGCACGAGGGACGGGCCCAGCGCACCGCCCCATTGCTGCCGGCCGCGGGCGCACGAGCCGCGGCCGTCCATCCCGAAGGAGAAACGAGAATATGATCAAGCGTTACAAGATCGGCCGGCGCATGAGCCAGGCCGTCGCCCATGGCGGCGTGCTGTACCTCGCAGGTCAGGTGGCGGATGACGCGAAGGCGTCGCTGGAGGATCAGACGCGCCAGGTTCTGAAGAAGATCGACGACCTTCTGGCCGAGGCCGGGAGCGAGAAGTCGAAGCTTATTTCGATCACGGTCTTCCTGTCGAACATCGCGGATTTCGACGCGATGAACCGCATCTACGACGCCTGGGTCGACCAGGCCAATCCCCCTACCCGCGCCTGCGTCGAAGCCCGGCTGGCCGATCCCGACCTGCGCGTCGAGATGATCGCGATCGCGGCGCTCTGAGCCAACCTGCAGCATCCTGCGGCGTGATGCCGCCGCAGGATGCCCTCTCCCATGGATCCCGGTCCCCGGGCCTTCACCGTTCCGTAACACCTCGGAAACCGAGGCGTCACGGCCCACCGATATGGTCGCTGCGGGCTCGACCGGCCCGGCCGCTCTTGGGCGGTATCCGACAGATAAGCGTGGGAAGGCATCCATGGATAAGCGCAACACCCCCTATCTCTCCCGATCAGCCCGTTACGAACTGTCCGAGGACATCGGTCGCAACCATTCCGAAGCGCCGACCCTGGGCGACGTGATCAGCGCCCGGCTGGGGCGGCGGAGCCTGATGCGCGGCACTCTCGCCGCGACGGCGATCGGTGCGCTGACGCCTCCCGCCGCGCTGCTGACGGCCGGCGCAGCCAAGGCGGCGGTCGGCAGCTTCGGGTTCAAGGAGATCGAGGCCGGCGTCGACGAGGACCATCATGTCGCCGAAGGCTACAGCGCCGACGTTCTGATCCGCTGGGGCGATCCGGTCGTCGCGGGCGCCCCCGCATTCGATCCCGAGGCGCAGACAGCCGACGCCCAGGAGATGCAGTTCGGCTACAACAACGACTTCGTCGGCTACGTGCCCCTGCCGCGCGGCAGCGCCACGCCGGATCACGGCCTCCTGGTCGTGAACCACGAATACACGAACGCCGAGCTGATGTTCCCGGGCCTGGCCGATGCCGAGGGCAATTACGAGATCGACGCTCTGACGCGGGAGCAGGTCGAGATCGAGATGGCCGCCCATGGCCTTTCGGTGGTCGAGGTTCGGCGGGGCACGGACGGCAAGTGGAGCGTCGTCCCGGACAGCACCTACAACCGCCGTATCACCGCCCGTTCGACCAGGATGCGGATCTCGGGTCCTGCCGCAGGCCACCCCCGCCTGCAGACCAACGCCGATCCCACCGGCACCACGGTCATCGGCACGTTCAATAACTGCGCCGGCGGCATCACTCCGTGGGGAACGATCCTGACGGCCGAGGAGAATTTTCACGGCTATTTCCGCGGGGAGCTGACGGAGGACATGCCCGAGTACCGCAACTACAAGCGGCTCGGCGTCGGTGCCGGCGAATATGCCTGGGCCAACTATCACGTCCGCTTCGACCTCGCGAAGGAGCCGAACGAGCCGAACCGCTTCGGCTGGATGGTCGAGGTGAACCCCTACGACCCGAACTCCACGCCCGTGAAGCGCACGGCGCTCGGCCGCTTCAAGCATGAGGGTGCGGGCATGATCGTGAATGCCGACGGCCGTCTCGTCGCCTATATGGGCGACGACGAGCGGTTCGATTATCTCTACAAATACGTGTCGAAGGGCCGGGTCGACTTGCAGAATCCGGAGGCGAACGCCTCGATCCTCGACGACGGCACGCTCTATGTCGCCCGCTTCGAGGAAAGCGGCAAGGTGACCTGGCTGCCGCTGGTCCATGGAGAAGGCCCGCTGACCGCCGAGAATGGCTTCGAAAGCCAGGCGGACGTTCTGATCGAGACGCGCCGTGCGGCCGACCTGCTGAAGGCGACACCGATGGATCGGCCCGAAGAGGTCGAGCCCAATCCGCGCACGGGCAAGGTCTATGTCATGCTGACCAACAACACGAGGCGCAGCGCCGATCAGGTCGACGGCCCCAATCCCCGGGCGGAAAACGCCTTCGGCCACATCATCGAGATCACGCCCGACAACGGGGACCATGCGGCGGAGACCTCGGGCTGGGAAGTCCTGGTGAAGTGCGGCGATCCCTCCGACCCGGCCCATGGAGCCCTGTGGAACCCGGCCGTTTCGGAAAACGGATGGTTCGGATCCCCGGACAATTGCGCGATCGACAACCAGGGCCGTCTCTGGATCACGACCGACGGCAACAATTACGCGTATAGCGGCCGAACCGACGGCGTCTGGGCGATGGAGACGGAGGGCGAGCTGCGCGGGACCTCGAAGCTGTTCTACCGCGTGCCGGTCGGCGCGGAGATGTGCGGCCCGGCCTTCACGCCGGATGACGAGACCCTGTTCGTGGCGGTCCAGCACCCGGCCGACGGCGGTGAGGAATGGCCCGAGTTCGGGCGCCCCTCGACCTATGACGACCCGTCAACCCGGTGGCCGGACTTCGACCCCAACATGCCCGTCCGCCCGTCCGTGGTGGCGATCACGAAGAACGGCGGCGGCGTCATCGGATCTTAAAGCGGTCGGCCAGCAGTCCCGAGGGGCGGCCTCGAAGCCGCCCCT
>JAJUFW010000447.1 GCA_029263555.1 Alphaproteobacteria bacterium | reverse complement strand
CCGATTCAGCGACTGCGGCGGCGCCGGTCATCGCTTATGGACCGTGAGGCCCGGGACGGCTATTCAGTGGGCCGCAGACGGCCCCGACGTTCCGCCCCGTCGGGTGCGTGTCGGCCTGCCCGGCCGGATTTTGCCAACCCACTCGAGGACTCCACTCCATGATCCCGCGCTACAGCCGCCCCGAGATGGCCCGTATCTGGGAACCCGAAAACAAGTTCCGCATCTGGTTCGAGATCGAGGCGCATGCCTGCGATGCGCAGGCGGAGCTGGGTGTGATCCCTAAATCGGCCGCGGAGGCGGTCTGGGCCCGCGGGCGCTTCGATATCGCGCGGATCGACGAGATCGAGAAGGAGACGCGGCACGACGTGATCGCGTTCCTGACCAACCTGGCCGAACATGTCGGCCCCGAGGCCCGGTTCGTCCATCAGGGCATGACGTCGTCCGACGTCCTCGACACCACCCTTTCGGTCCAGTTGACGCAGGCGGCGGATCTTCTGATCGAAGACCTGGACCGGCTGCTCGACGCCCTGAAGCGGCGCGCCTACGAGCACAAGGACACGGTCACCATCGGGCGCAGCCACGGCATTCATGCCGAGCCGACCACCTTCGGGCTCAAGCTTGCCGGCCACTACGCCGCGTTCAAGCGCAACCGGCAGCGGCTCGAGGCGGCGCGTCGGGAGATCGCGACCTGCGCCATTTCGGGCGCGGTCGGCACCTTCGCCAACATCGACCCGCGGGTCGAGGCGCATGTGGCCGAGAAGATGGGCCTTGCCGTCGAGCCGATCTCGACCCAGGTCATCCCGCGCGACCGCCATGCCATGTTCTTCTCGGTCCTGGGCGTGATCGCGGCCTCCGTCGAGAACCTGGCGACGGAGATCAGGCACCTGCAGCGCACCGAAGTGCGCGAGGCGGAAGAATTCTTCGCGCCGGGCCAGAAGGGCTCCTCGGCGATGCCCCATAAGCGGAACCCGGTCCTGACGGAGAACCTGACGGGCCTAGCCCGCATCGTCCGGGCGGCGGTGACGCCCGCGCTCGAGAACGTGACGCTCTGGCACGAACGCGACATCAGCCATTCCTCGGTCGAGCGCGTATTCGGACCGGATGCCACGATCGCCCTGGACTTCGCGCTGGCCCGGCTGGCGAATGTGGTCGAAAAGCTCGTCGTCTATCCGGAGGCGATGCGCCGCAATCTCGAGCAGCTGGGCGGGCTCGTCTTCTCCCAGCGCGTGCTGCTCGCCCTCACCCAGGCGGGGATGAGCCGGGAGGACGCCTACCGCGCCGTGCAGCGCAACGCCATGCCGGTCTGGGCGGGCGAGGGCCGGTTCCTCGACCTCCTGCAGGCGGACGAGGAGATCGCCCGCTACCTGACCAAGGACCAGCTGGCCCAGCTGTTCAACCTTGCCTACCACACGAAGCATGTGGACGCGGTCTTCGCGCGCGTATTCGCCGAATGATCCAGGCGCCGCCGGTCAGTTGACGAGAAGGGCCGGCGGCAACGCCCGGACGACCGACCGCCGATAGGCGATCTGGTCGCCCATTGCGCGATATGGATAGGTGTTGAAGTCGTCGGTCAGGGCGGTCCGCGGCGGGAAATCGGCCGTCGTGACCACGACCGGATCGGCGAAGGCGCGCTCGAGCCGCTCACGCACCGGCGGCGGCGCCGCCCGGAAGACATCCGTCCGATAGCTTGTCGGCGGGACGGCCACATAGGCGTTTCCTACCGCATCGGCCCGCCCCCCGTCGCGCATGACGGCGGCCGGGCCGAAGCTGTCGACGATGGTGCCGACCAGCACCGACCGGGCCGGAGGCGCCGACGGCCCGTACAAGGTGTTGAAGCCGATTACCGCCCCGTGCGCGAGACAGTTCCGCTTCAGATCCGCGAAGAACTCGGCCGTGACCAGGTGGTCCGGTATCCCGTCCCCGGAAAAGAGGTCGATCAGTACGGCGTCGTACCGGCGCGGACAGCGTCGCGCGAACAGCCGCGCGTCTTCCAGGTAAAGGGTCACGCTCGACCGGTCGAAGCCGAAATGGCGCTCCGCCAGGTCGACCACTGCCGGGTTGATCTCGACCACGTCGACCTCGATCCCGCGCGCGGTCAGCAGGTCCGGCACGCTGCCCATGCCGAGCCCCAGCATCAGCGCCGTGCGGGGCGCCGGGTGGCCGAGCGCGATCGCTTCCAGCGCGTAAGCGAAGGCGACTGTCGGGCGGCCGGCCAGATCCTCCGCCCCCATGTTCATGCCGTCGGCCAGCAGGAATCGCTGGATCTCCTCCGGCGGTCCCGCCAGGTCACGGCCGATATCGACGACCCTGAGCGAGCCGAAGCCGGTCGGAACGGTCTCGACGATGCGGTAGCCGAGCCGGCCGGCGCCGGATTCGAGCGCCCGCCGTTCGGCCGCCGAGAGCATGAGCAGAGCAAGGACCAGAACGACTGCGCCGGCGCCGGACCAGGCCGCCCGGCGTCGCCAGCGCCCGTCCATGCCGGACGACAGGGCGCCAAGCAGCGACAGCGCGCCCAGCAGCCCAGCGATCGCCAGAACGCTGTGGAAGTTTCCGAGATTGGGGATGAGGGCGGCGGCCGCGACCGCCACCCCCGCGACCGATCCGAAGGTCGACCAGGCGAAGACGGCGCCCGCTCCGGCATCGCCGGCCTGCCCCTTCTCCGGCCTGAGCGCCGCGACCAGCAGCGGGTTCATGGCCGACAGCGCGATCAGCGCGGGGCCCAGGAGCACCGCGCAGGCGAGGACGCTTCCCAGGGCCAGATGCAGACGTGCAAGACCCGGGAACAGATCGGGATAGACGGCCGCCGCCATTCCCAGCAGCAGCCCGGCCACGGCCGGTGCGGTGGCGAACAGGGCATTCGCGCCGGCCGGTCCGGCCCGGCGGGCCACGGCCCCTCCCAGCCAGTAGCCGGTGGCGAGGCAGACCAGGGTCGTCGACAGGATGCCCGCCCAAATGAAGAGGCTGACGCCGAAATAGGGCGTCATCGCCCTGGAGGCGACCAGCTCCAGGGCAAGCGTCGCGGCGCCCGTGACGAAGATGACTGGCTTGCGCAGATCCACGGCCGCGACGCCGCTGCCGCCGCCGGCTATTGGCGGGTTTCGGTCATGATCTGGTCGCGGGCAACCTGGAACAGTTCATCCATTTTCCGACGAAGCCGATGGTCGCTGAGATCGACCTTGT
>JAJUFW010000392.1 GCA_029263555.1 Alphaproteobacteria bacterium | reverse complement strand
GCGCGCCCTCCCCCGTGACGTCGGGCGTGGGGGGCGGTTGCATTGCGGGGGGCGCCGCGGCCGGGACCGACGCGACTAAAATCCCGGTGCTGACGAGTCCTGATACCGCCGTCGAGAAGATGCGCCGGGCGGTGCTTGGAACGAAGGGGGGCGAACGCTGATGCTGCTTGGCGTGATCGCGGACGATTTCACCGGGGCGAGCGACATCGCCAATACCATCGCCAGGGGAATGGACGGGCGGCAAGGGTTGCGGACGACCCAGTATCTCGGCATCCCGCGCGAGGCGGCGGGTGCGGAGGTCGAGGCGGGCGTCGTTTCCCTCAAGAGCCGGTCGATCCCGGCCGGAGAGGCCGTGGCGCAGTCGCTGAAGGCCCTCGAATGGCTGCGGGCGCAGGGCTGCCGGCAGATAGTGTTCAAGTACTGCTCGACCTTCGATTCGACGCCTGCGGGCAATATCGGACCGGTGGCGGAGGCGCTGGCGGAAGCGCTTTCCGTCGGCGGCGTGGTCGTCTGCCCCGCCTTCCCGGCCACGGGGCGGACCGTCTACAACGGCCATCTCTTCGTCCATGACCGGCTGCTCAGCGAATCGGGGATGGAGAACCATCCGCTGAATCCGATGACGGATCCCGACATCCGACGCTGGCTCGGCCTGCAGGCGCGGGGGGCGGTCGGGTTCGTTCCCCTGCCGACGGTGCGGAGGGGCGCCGGCCCGCTCCGGTCCGCGCTGGACGAAGCGGCGGGGCGGGGCGAGACGCTGGTCGTCGTCGATGCGATCGATGACGAGGACCTGCTGACCATCGGACGCGCCTGCGCGGACGCCCCGCTTCTCACCGGGGGGTCGGGCGTCGCCCTTGGCCTCGCCGGGAACTTCATCGGCCGGGGACTCTCCCGCGGAAGCGCCGGTTTCAGCGGCCGCGTCGACGGGCCGGAAGCCGTTCTCGCCGGCAGCTGCTCGGCAGCGACGCGCCGACAGATCGAGGTCCACGCCCGCAGCCATCCGGTGCTCGCGATCGATGTCGACGGCGTGATGGAGGGCCGGGTCCGGCCCGACGATCTGGTCGCCTTCGTGCGCGACAATGCGGGGCGCGCGCCGCTGGTCTATTCGTCCGGCGATCCGGCCATCGTCGGCGCACTGCAGCGCCGCTACGGCCGAGAGGAGCTCGCGGCGCGGCTCGACAACCTCTTCGCGGCGACGGCGCGCGCTCTCGTGGACGGCGGCCTGCGGCGCCTCGTTGTCGCGGGTGGCGAGACCTCCGGGGCCGTGGTCTCGGCCCTCGAAATCGATGCGATGGCGGTCGGTCCGGAGATCGATCCCGGCGTGCCGGCACTGTTCGCCGAGGGCGAGCGGCCGCTGGCGCTTGCTCTCAAGTCCGGCAATTTCGGCGGGGCCGACTTCTTCGCAAAGGCCCTCGGCCGCCTGGGAGATCCAGCATGAACGAGACGAAGCTTCGGGAAGAGATGGCGCGGTTGTGCAAGTCGTTGTTCGATCGCGGCTATTCCGTCGGATCGGCCGGGAATGTCAGCGCTGCGCTCGAGGACGGATTCCTGATCACGCCGACCAATTCCAGCCTCGGCTCTCTCGATCCCGCACGTATTTCGAAGGTGGACCGCCATTGGCGGCATGTAGCGGGGGATCCGCCGTCCAAGGAGCTCTTCCTTCACGCCGCCTATTACGAGAGCCGTCCGGGAACGGGCGCCGTCGTGCATCTTCACAGCACCTATGCGACGGCCCTGTCGTGCCTCGACGATGTGGACGAGACGGACTGCGTGCCGCCGCTGACGCCCTATGTCGTGATGAGGGTCGGCCGGGTCCGGCGGGTGCCCTATGTGAAGCCGGGGGACCCAAAGGCCGGGGATCTCGTCCGCGCGCTGGAAGGCAGGCACGCCGCCGTCCTTCTCGCCAATCACGGCCCGGTCGTCGCCGGCAAGGATCTCGCCTCCGCCGTCTATGCTGCGGAGGAGCTGGAGGAGACGGCAAAGCTCGTGGTCATGCTCCGCTCCCTTCCGACGCGGCTTCTGACCGAGGCACAGGTGGCGGAGCTCGAAGCCAGCTTCGCGAACC
This sequence comes from Alphaproteobacteria bacterium, assembly GCA_029263555.1. GTDB lineage: Bacteria > Pseudomonadota > Alphaproteobacteria > DSM-16000 > Inquilinaceae > JAJUFW01. Next base: position 1,597 of record JAJUFW010000392.1, on the reverse strand, counting down.
TGCGCGGCTGACGGGGAAGCGGGCAAGAGCTCCATGACAGACACGGTACCGCGTCGCGATCAGCCTTCCGCCCGGGACCGGCATCGGTCGGCGCGGAGCTCCGCCGCAGGGCGAGGGATGGCGGGAGGGACGTTACGGCGGCGGGAGGGATCCTGCCCGTGACCTCACCGGTGCGCCTTTCCGCCCATATCGGCTACCTTTTCACCGAGCTTCCGCTGGAAAGCCGGATCGCCGCGGCCCGTCGGGCGGGATTCGACGCGATCGAGCATCCCAACCCCCTCTCGATCCCGGCCCGGCGCCTGCGCGAGCTCCTCGACGGAGAGGGGCTCTTCTTCATCCAGATGGCGGCGGGCCTCGGCGACCCGACGCGGGGCGAGAAGGGCCTCGCTGCCCTTCCTGGGCGCAAGGCCGAGTTCCGGGACAATCTGGACCGGGTGCTCGATTACGCGGAGGCGATCGGGTGCCGCCTCGTTCATCCGATGGCGGGCGTGCCGTTCGGACCAGGGTCTGAGGCCGCCGAAACCTATCGGGAGAACCTCGCCTTCACCGTCGATAGGTGCCGCTCGCGGCCCGTCACCGTCCTTGTCGAGGCGATCAGCGAGGCGGCGGTGCCGGGCTATTTCCTGTCGACGCTGGATAAGGCGCTCGCCTGCGCCGACGCGGTTGCCCCCTCCGACATCCTGGTCCGGGTCGACACCTTCCATGCGGCCGCGAACGGGGTCGACGCCGCCGCCTTCCTGGACGCCCATATGGCAAGGGTCGGACATGTCCATATCGCGGACCATCCGGGCAGGCACGAGCCGGGCACCGGCCACGTCGACTTCGGGCCGCTTCTTGACCGGCTCACCGCCCGCGATTATCGGGGCGCGGTCGGCTTCGAGTACGTTCCTTCCACCGCCGCGGCCGATTCCCTCTCCTGGCTGCCGCGATGGAAACAGCGCTTCCGCTAGTGCCTGCAAGACGGCAGGAGATGCCGCTGGTCCTGGCGGTCGATCCTGGGCGCCGGCGCTACGCTTCGGACACTCGCGCGTTCGCCGTCCTCGGGACGGTCCGGATCGGCCCTGCGACGGAGGCGGAGACATCGGCTGCAACAACGGCAAGGAGGGCATCCTCATGCGTCGGCAACGACCCGGCATTTTCCGCCCCGACGAGATCGTCGCCCGCGAGCGCGGCGGCGGTGCGAAGACCATCCCGCTCGTCAACCGCGCATGCGGCACGACGAGCTTCATCAACGGCATCACCATCTTCGAGGGCGGCGCGGCGATTCCCTTGCACAAGCACAACTGCGAGGAGAGCGTCATGCTTCTCGAAGGGAACGCGATCGCGGAGATCGACGGCGAGCGCCACGCGCTGAAGCCGCTGGACACGACCTTCATTCCGGCCGACGTGCCCCACCGTTTCATCAACGCTTCGAGCACGGAGCCGATGAAGATACTGTGGATTTACGCGTCCGTGGACGCGACCCGCACCATCATCGAGACGGGCGACACCCGCTCCATCGACGAGGAACATGCCGCCGGGCCGGCCGGCTGAAGGAGGGGCAATGTTTCTGGAAATTGCCGAGATCGAGGTGAAGCCGGGCGAGGAGGACGCTTTC
>JAJUFW010000165.1 GCA_029263555.1 Alphaproteobacteria bacterium | reverse complement strand
TGTCGCCCGGCTTCACCTCGGCGCCGATGTAGACGATGCCGGCCTCGTCGAGCTGACGCAGCGATTCCTCACCGACATTCGGGATGTCGCGGGTGATCTCTTCCTGGCCCAGCTTGGTGTCGCGGGCCATGACCTCGAACTCCTCGATGTGGATCGAGGTGAAGACGTCGTCCTTGACGATCCGCTCGGAGATGAGGATCGAGTCCTCAAAGTTGTAGCCGTTCCACGGCATGAACGCGCAGAGCACGTTCCGGCCGAGCGCCAGCTCGCCCAGCTCGGTCGACGGGCCATCGGCGATGATGTCGCCCTTGTTGACCCGGTCGCCCACCTTCACCAGCGGACGCTGGGTGATGCAGGTGTTCTGGTTCGACCGCTGGAACTTCAGCAGGTTGTAGATGTCGACGTTCGACATCGAACTGTCGGCCTCGGTCGCCCGGATGACGATGCGCGTGCCGTCCACCTGGTCGACGATACCGCTGCGCCGGGCGCTGATGGCGACGCCCGAATCCTTCGCGACGGTCCCCTCCATGCCGGTGCCGATCAGCGGCGCCTCCGCCTTGATCAGCGGCACCGCCTGACGCTGCATGTTCGAGCCCATGAGCGCGCGGTTGGCGTCGTCGTTCTCGAGAAACGGGATGAGCGCCGCAGCCACGGAAACGATCTGCTTCGGGCTGACGTCGACGAGCTCGATGGTCTCGGGACGCATCAGCATGTTCTCGCCGCCCTTGCGGCAGGAGACCAGCTCGGACACGAAGCGGCCCTCGGAGTCCAGCTCTGCGTTCGCCTGGGCGATGACGTAGCGGTACTCCTCCATGGCGGAAAGGTAGACCACCTCGTCCGTCACCTTGCCGTCCACCACCTTGCGGTACGGGCTTTCGATGAAGCCGTACTTGTTGACCCGGGCATAGGTCGCAAGGCTGTTGATCAGGCCGATATTCGGGCCTTCCGGCGTCTCGATCGGGCAGATGCGGCCGTAATGGGTCGGGTGCACGTCGCGCACCTCGAAGCCCGCCCGCTCACGGGTCAGGCCGCCCGGGCCCAGGGCCGACAGGCGCCGCTTGTGCGTAATCTCGCTGAGCGGGTTCGTCTGGTCCATGAACTGGGACAGCTGGGACGAACCGAAGAACTCGCGAACGGCAGCCGCCGCCGGCTTGGCGTTGATGAGGTCATGCGGCATGACCGTGTCGATGTCGACCGAGCTCATGCGCTCGCGGATCGCCCGCTCCATCCGCAGCAGGCCGACCCGGTACTGGTTCTCCATCAGTTCGCCGACCGAACGGACGCGCCGGTTGCCCAGGTTGTCGATGTCGTCGATCTCGCCCCGGCCGTCCTTCAGGTCCAGCAGGATTTTGAGGATGGCAAGGATGTCCTCCTTGCGCAGCACGCGCAGCTGGTCGTCGGTCTCAAAACCGAGACGCGCGTTCATCTTGACTCGGCCGACGGCCGACAGGTCGTAGCGCTCCTGGTCGAAGAACAGGCCGTGGAACAGCGCCTCGGCGCTCTCGAGCGTCGGCGGCTCGCCCGGCCGCATCACGCGATAGATGTCGATCAACGCGTCCTCGCGGGTCGCGTTCTTGTCGATCGCCAGCGTGTTGCGCAGATAGGGGCCGACATTGACGTGGTCGATGGCCAGCGTCGGCAGCTCGACGATGTTCTTTTCCTCGAACAGCTCGAGCATCGCGGCGTCGATTTCCTCGCCGGCCTCGAAGAAGACCTCGCCCGTCTGCTCGTCGATGATGTCGGTGGCGAGATAGCGGCCGTACAGGTCCTCCTGCGCGACCAGCTGCTCCTTGAGGCCGCCTTCGATGAGCTTCCGCGCCGTCCGCGGCGTCATCTTGGTGCCGGCCTCGGCAACGACCTTGCCGGTCTCGGCGTCGACCAGGTCCGAGATCAGCTTCACGCCGCGCATGGCGTCGGGGTTGAACGGCGTCTTCCAGCCCGTTTCGGTCCGGGTGAAGACGACCGTGTCGTGGAAGTAGTTGAGGATCTCCTCGCGGGTCATCCCCTGCGCCTCATAGGGCAACAGGGACTTGCCTTCGGCCGCGCGGGCGGCGCGCAGCGCCTCGGTCTCCGCGCTGTCGAGGGCGAGCAGGAGCGTCGTCGCCGGCAGCTTGCGCCGGCGGTCGATACGGACATAGACGTGGTCCTTGGCGTCGAACTCGAAGTCCAGCCAGGAACCGCGGTAGGGAATGACCCGCGCCGCGAACAGGTACTTGCCCGACGAATGGGTCTTGCCCTTGTCGTGATCGAAGAAGACGCCCGGGCTGCGGTGCATCTGCGAGACGATGACGCGCTCGGTGCCGTTGATTACGAAGGTGCCGTTCGCCGTCATGAGCGGCATGTCGCCCATGTAGACGTCCTGCTCCTTGATGTCGCGGATCGACTTCAGGCCCGTGTCCTCTTCGACGTCGAACACGGTAAGGCGGAGGGTGACCTTGAGCGGCGCGGCAAAGGTCATGCCCCGCTGCTGGCACTCCTCGACATCGTATTTCGGCTGCTCAAGCTCGTAGCGAACGAAATCCAGCTCCGCACGTTCGGAGAAGTCCTTGATCGGAAATACCGACCGGAACACCTCCTGCAGGCCGAGATGCTCACGCGCCTCGGGCGCGACGTTCATCTGGAGGAACTGATCGTAGGAGCTGCGCTGCACCTCGATCAGGTTGGGCATCTGGGCGACTTCGGGGATCCGCCCGAAATCCTTGCGGACGCGCTTACGACCCGTGAACGACTTGGCCATCTATGCCCCTCAAAACTCAGCGATTGGCATGCCGCCGCTGCGACGACAATGGTGAGGCGATCTTCCGGCCGGCCCGGCCGACCGTATCGACTCGCCTCGAAAGGCTTACCTCGGGGACCTTCAACCGGCCCCAAATGCATCGGGACCCGATCGGAACCCAACGCCGGCTACAAACGCAAAAGACGCCGTTGGGCGGCGAACCCTCTTGGGTGCGCCGCCCTCAGGCGTTTGTATGTCAACAGCGAAGCTCAGCACGCGGTCTTACTTAATTTCGACCGTCGCACCCGCTTCTTCAAGCTGTTTCTTAATCTTGTCGGCCTCGTCCTTGCTGACGCCTTCCTTGACCGGCTTCGGAGCGCCCTCGACCAGGTCCTTGGCCTCCTTCAGGCCCAGGCCGGTGATCGCACGGACTTCCTTGATCACGTTGATCTTCTTGTCGCCGGCATTGGCGAGGATGACGTCGAACTCGGTCTTCTCCTCGGCGGCCGGGGCGGCGGCGGCGCCACCAGCGGCAACCGGGCCGGCAACCGCGACCGGAGCCGCAGCGGAGACGCCCCACTTCTCTTCGAGCATCTTCGACAGCTCGGCCGCCTCAAGGACGGTCAGGCTCGACAGCTCGTCAACGAGCTTTGCAAGATCAGCCATTTCAGTACTCCTGATGTCTCTGGCTTGGTTCTAGGAAATTGGCTCTCAGGCCGCTTCGTCCTTGCGGGCATAGGCGCCGAACACGCGCGCAAGCTGTCCAGCCGGGGCCTGAACAACGCCGGCGATGCGGGTCGCCGGGGTGTTGATCATACCGACCAGCTGGGCCCGAAGCTCATTGAGCGACGGCAGCTTGGCGAGGGCTTCGACGCCCGCCGTATCGAGAGTCTTGTTGCCGAGCGCGCCGCCGACGATGACCAGACGGTCGTTCTTCTTGGCGAAATCGACAGCCACCTTCGCGGCCGCCACCGGGTCCTCGGAAAAGGCCACGGCGGTCGGACCGGTGAAGAGGTCGGCGAGACCCTCGAACTCGGTACCCTTGAGGGCGATACGGGCGAGCCGGTTCTTGGTAACGCGGAAGTTGGCGCCCGCCTTGTACATCTCGCGTCGCAGCTCGGTCGACTCGGCGACCGACATGCCGTTCTGGTGGGCTACCACCACCATCGCGGCGGACTGGAACGCCTCATGCAGCGAAGCGACCTTTTCTTCCTTCTGTGCACGGTCCACGGAGATCCTCCGTTCGTCGGGCTTGGCGGGAGCGCACATCCCCCGATCCAACCCCCGTTGCACCTGAACCGGCGAAGATCACGAACGATCGTCGACCGGTCCGCTTCGCCCTGTCCCAGAAGTCCAAGCCAGAAATTCCGACGGGGAGATCGCACCCCCCGCATTCGTCCGTTCCGGCTCCACTCCCGTCTATGCAGGACTTATTCCCTCCCGAAGGAAGGCGCCTGCAGTCTCGGACAGGTTGGCCGGGCTGGGGCGGCATGCCCCGGCCCGAGCCGAACGCTGCAGGCCCGGCCAGGCCTGCAACGGCATCTCGAAATCGGTGTCAGGCGGCCGCGGTGGCGGTCGCGGACACCAGCTTGCTCACGTCCAGCTTGACGCTCGGCCCCATGGTGGAGCTGAGGGCGACCTTCTTGACGTAGGTCCCCTTGGCGCCGCTGGGCTTGGCGCGGATGATCGCCTCGACGAAGGCGCGGACATTCTCGACCAGCGCCTCGTCCGAGAAGCTCGCCTTGCCGACGCCGGCATGGACGATACCCGCCTTCTCGGCCCGGAACTCGATCGAGCCGGCCTTGGCCGCCTTGACGGCGGCAGCGACGTCCGGGGTCACCGTGCCGAGCTTCGGGTTCGGCATCAGACCGCGCGGGCCCAGGACCTTACCCAGCCGACCGACGACGGCCATCATGTCGGGCGTGGCGATGCAGCGGTCGAAATCCATCCGGCCGTCCTGGATCTCCTGCGCCAAATCCTCCGCGCCGACCACATCCGCACCGGCGGCCTTCGCCGCTTCGGCCTTATCGCCCTTCGCGAAGACGGCAACCCGGACGGTCTTGCCCGTGCCATGCGGCAGGTTGACAACGCCACGGACCATCTGGTCGGCGTGACGCGGATCGATGCCCAGGTTCATCGCGACTTCGATCGTCTCGTCGAACTTGGCCGTGGCGCGGGCCTTCAGGAGGCTGATCGCCTGCGCAAGCTCGTAGGACGCGTTGCGATCCAGGCCGGTGAGCGTCGCCTTAAAACGCTTGCTGACGCGCGCCATGATCAACCCTCCACCACTTCGAGGCCCATGGACCGGGCCGAACCACGAATCATCTCAACCGCCGCGTCGACGTCGTTGGCGTTGAGGTCAGCCATCTTGGTCTGGGCGATCTCGCGCAGCTGAGAGATGGTCACCTTGCCGACCGCCCCCTTGCCCGGGGTCTTGTGGCCGCTGGTGATCCCGGCCGCCTTCTTCAGGAAGTAGGTGGCCGGCGGGGTCTTGGTCACGAAGGTGAAGGTACGATCCGCATAGGCCGTGATGACCACCGGGATCGGCATGCCCTTCTCCAGGTTCTGCGTCTGGGCGTTGAACGCCTTGCAGAACTCCATGATGTTCAGACCGCGCTGACCCAGGGCCGGGCCGATCGGCGGCGACGGAGTCGCGGCGCCGGCCGGGACCTGCAGCTTGATCTGGCCGATGACTTTCTTCGCCATTATCCTTTCCCTCTACGATGTCTCGGCAGCGGCCCGAGGCCCGCGGCACGATGGGATGCGCGGTACGGCCATGGCTTGAGCCTCCCGCGCCGAGTTGCCGGCCGGATAGTTCCGACCGGGCTTAAACCTTTTCGACTTGTCCGTATTCCAGTTCGACCGGCGTCGCGCGGCCGAAGATCGAAACGGCAACCTTGAGGCGCGCGCGCTCCTCGTCGACCTCTTCGACGACGCCGTTGAACGACGTGAACGGACCGTCGGAAACACGCACCTGCTCGCCGATCTCGAAGGTGATCGAGGGCTTCGGACGCTCGATGCCCTCCTGCACCTGGCGCAGGATGCGATCGGCTTCGGCGTCGCTGATCGGAACGGGCTTTCCGCGCGCGCCCAGGAAGCCGGTGACCTTCGGCGTATTCTTGATCAGGTGCCAGGTCTCGTCCGTCAGCTCCATCTTCACGAGCACGTAGCCCGGGAAGAATTTCCGCTCGGCGTTGACCTTCTGCCCACGCCGGACCTCGACGACCTCCTCGGTCGGCACGGAGATCTCTGCGAACTTGTCCTCCAGCCCCTTCTGGGCGGCCTGTTCGCGAATCGACTCGGCGACCTTCTTTTCGAAGTTCGAGTAGACGTGGACGACGTACCAGCGCATCGCCATGGCTCTTTACGCCCCCAGCCCAATGACAAAACGGACCAGGAAGCCCGCCACCTGATCGACCAGCAGGAAGAAGATCGCCATGATGAACACGAACACGAACACCATCGCGGTCGTGACGCCGGTCTCCTTACGGGTCGGCCAGGTCACCTTGGCGGTTTCCTGCCGGACCTGCCGGAAGAACTGTGCGGGGCTGGTCTTGGCCATTCTATCGAGCTTTGCTTAGCGTTCCGGGTTGCCTGGCAGGAGTGGAGGGACTCGAACCCCCAACCGCCGGTTTTGGAGACCGGTGCTCTACCAATTGAGCTACACTCCTAAGGAGGCAACAAAACACCCCGCGGGACCCAGGATCACACGGGGAAACGGGCTTGTAGCGAAGTCCCGGCCGGAACGCAACCGGTTCCTTGCTCGGGCCCGATCCTATTTAGACAACAAACCGTATGCCGGCAAGCCCTGAGATCCCGTCTGCCGGAACGGCGTCGCGCAGAGTCGGTCGCCCGCCGCCGGCGGACAAGGCACGGCCCGGCCCCGCGATCGGGGCCAGGCCGGCCGGTTCGGGTGGAAGCCCCTCGAAAGGGCTTCCGATTACTCGATGATGGAGGCGACGACGCCGGCGCCGACGGTGCGGCCGCCCTCGCGGATGGCGAAACGCAGGCCCTCGTCCATGGCGATCGGCGCGATCAGCGACACCGTCATCGACACGTTGTCGCCCGGCATCACCATCTCCGTGCCTTCCGGC
>JAJUFW010000298.1 GCA_029263555.1 Alphaproteobacteria bacterium | reverse complement strand
GTTCGTGGAGAACCTGCCGAAGGCCCGGTATTTCCCTTCCGCTCTGCCGGGAGAGTGCTCGAAGCCGGTCGTTGCGGCGGTCAACGGCTATGCCATCGGCATCGGCTGCGGCCTGACCTGCGGCTGCGATCTGATCGTCGCCTCGGAGCGGGCCGAGTGGCGCTATCCGCAAGTCCGGCTCGGCCTGCTTCCGGCCTATGGCGGGACGGTCCGCATGGCGAGATGGGTCGGGAAGGGGGCCGCCATGAAGCTTGCGATGGGCTTTCCGATGAAGGCCGAGGAAGCCTATCGCGTCGGCCTTGCCCAATGGCTAGTGCCGCATGAGCAGCTCATGGAAAAGGCGCTGGAGGTGGCGACCCAGATCGCCGGATATCCCCCGCTCGCGACGCGGCTCGTGAAGGAGTCGATCAGCCACGGCATGGACATTCCCCTTTCCGAGGCGAGCCTCGTCGACGTCTACCGCTTCATGGCGCTCGAACGGTCGGACGATGTCCGCGAGGCGCACAGCGCCTGGCGGGAACGGCGCCAGCCGGTGTTTCGGGGCGAATAGCGATGAGCACTTCGGGCGACAGGGGTTACCCGCTTTCCGGCGTGACGGTGCTGGATCTGGGGCAGATCTACAACGGCTCCTACGCGACCTTCCTGATGGCGATGGCGGGGGCCGACGTCATCAAGGTCGAGCCGCCGCGGGGCGAGTATCTGCGCGCACGATCGGCGGTCGCCGGCGCGGCGATGCCGTTTGCGATGCTGAACTCGAACAAGAAGAGCGTGATCCTCGACCTCAAGCAGGAGGAGGGCAAGACGCTGTTCAAGCGCATGGTGGCCAAGGCCGACATCGTGCTGGAGAATTTCGCGCCGGGCATCATGGACAGGCTTGGCGTCGGCTGGGATGTTCTGAGCGCGATAAACCCGCGCCTGATCTACGCCTCCGGATCGGGCTTCGGGCTCTCCGGGCCCTACCGGGACTATCCGGCGATGGACCTGACCGTTCAGGCGATGGCCGGCCTCATGAGCGTGACGGGCTATCCCGACCAGCCGCCCGTCAAATGCGGCCCGGCGCTTTGCGACTATGCCGGCGGCACGCATCTCTATGCGGCAACGATGACGGCGCTCTACGAGCGCGAGCGTACCGGCCGCGGGCGCCTCGTCGAGGTGTCCATGCAGGAATCCGTCTATATGACGATCAGTTCGAACCTCGCCCTCTGGTACGCCAGCGGGGGCAGCATCCCCATGCGGACCGGGAACCGACATGGCGGCCTGGCAACGGCACCATACAACGTCTATCCCAGCACGGACGGCTATGTCGCGATCATCTGCGTGAACGACCGCCACTGGCGATCCCTCACGGAAGTGATGGGCCGGCCGGAGCTGGCGGAGGACGCGCGCTATGCGACGCTGAAGAACCGTGTGGAACGGATGGACGAGGTCGACGAGATCGTCGCCACCTGGACGCGGGTGCGTCCGAAGGAGGAGGCGTTCCAGGCCCTGATCGCAAACCGGGTCCCGGCGGCGCCGGTGCGGGACATCGCCGAGGTCGTGGCGGACCCGCATCTTCACGAGCGCGGGATGATCCGGTGGGTCGATCATCCGGAATTCGGCCGCATCGTCCTGCCGAACAGCCCACTGCGGTTCCATGGCTCGCCGATGATGGCGCTCGAGCCCAGCCCGAAGCTTGGCGAGGACGGCGACGCGTTCTATCGCGACTTCCTGGAATTGAGCGAGGAGGAGATGACCGCGCTGAAGGAGAAGCAGGTGATCTAGTCGCCGTTCCCCTGTGAATGCGGGGCGTTCTGGCCACGAATTATTGAGGCTGGTACTGTTCGCCTGATGATGAACATCCGCCAGATGGAGGTCTTTTGGGCGATCATGCGCACCGGGAGCGTGACCGGTGCGGCAAAACTCCTCGGTATTTCGCAGCCGGCGGTCAGCAAGCTGCTGAAACATACCGAGGACACGATCGGGATGGAGCTCTTCACCCGGCGCAGCGGCAAGCTCTACCCGAGCCCGGAGGCGATCCAGCTTTTCGATTTCGCCGATGCGATCTTCGACAATGTCGAGAAGATGCGTCAGGCGACCTTCGATTTCAGGGACAGCCTGTCGGGCCGGATTCAGGTCGCCTCCGTCCCGACCCTTGCGGAAACGATGCTTGCCGCACCGGTCGCTCGGTTCCTGCGATCGCGCCCGCGGGTGAGCCTTTCGGTCAAGCTCCTGACCACCGAGCAGATCGTGAACCGCGTGGCGCTCCGCCAGGCCGATCTCGGCCTGGTCTACGGGCCGATCGACGACACCGCGATCAACGCCGTGAACCTTCGCCCGGCAAAGGTCACCTGCTTCGTGAACCGGCGGCACCGGCTGTCCGGCAACAGCACCATCCGGGCTGCCGATCTGAAGGGGGAGCGGATCATCTCCTTTCACCGCTACACCCCCTGGGGCCTGACCATCTGGTCGGCGCTGGAATCCGGAGGATGCGCCGTCGGCACGATCATCGAATGCAACCATGCGGTTGCGGCGATCGCGATGGCCAGCGCCGGGTCCGGCGTTGCCATCGTGGCCGGCTCGGAGGGCCTCGACCGGATCTTTCCCGATGTCGTGGTGCGCCCGTTCCTGCCGGAGGTCGTCATCCAGCCGCAGGTGATCTATCGGCGCACAAGTCCGCCGACCCGGCTGAGCGCGGCCCTTCTGGAGGAGATCCGCGCCTATGCGGGCAGTCCCCAGGAGACGATGCCGGCCTGAGGACTTCGCGAAGACGAGGTCCCCGGGCCGGCCTTGACGGGCAGCCGCGCTTCCCGATGCTTCCTGTTCAGGAAGCGCGAAGCGCTGCGGCCGTGTCTTCCAGGGCCTGGCCGAACCGCGCCACCATCTCGCGGACCTCGTCCTCCGTTATGATCATCGGCGGGCAGAAGGCGATCTGGTCGCCGATCGCGCGGATGATCACGCCCCGCCGATGCCCGTGGTTGAAGACCAGGCCGCCGGCCTTTCCGACCGGATCGAACCGCGCCTTGGTCGCCTTGTCGGCAACCAGCTCGACGGCGGCGATGAGACCGACGCCCCGGACTTCGCCGACCAGCGGGTGGTCGGCGAACTTCCTGAGCTCCCTTTGCATCACTTCGCCCATGGCCCTGGCGTTGCCGACCAGATCCCGCTCCTCGATGATCTTCAAATTCTCCAGCGCGATCGCTGCCGACACCGGATGGGCCGAGGTGGTGAAGCCGTGTCCGAAGATCCCGATCCTGGCGGAATTGTCGGCGACGGGCTGATAGATCTCGTCCGTGAACAGAATGGCGGAAAGCGGCGCATAGGACGAGGTGAGCTGCTTGGACACCACCAGCACGTCGGGATCGATGCCGTAATAGTCGCAGGCGAACATCGTGCCCAGCCGTCCGAAGCCGTTGATGACCTCGTCGGCGACGAGAAGGACGTCGTACCGCCGACAAACCTCCTGGACCTTCTGCCAATAGGTTGCCGGTGGCGGGAATACCCCGCCCGCGCCCATCAGCGGTTCGCCGATGAAGGCGGCGACCGTCTCGGGCCCGGCGTCCAGGATCGTCCGCTCGAGCTCGTCGGCAAGGCGCGTCGCGAATTCCTCCTCGGTTTCGCCCGGCAACGCGTTCCGCCAGAAATGCGGGCAGGTGACGTGCTTGACCGGAATGTTGGGCAGATCGAAATCGCGATGGTTCGCCGGAAGTCCGGTCAGGGAGCCGGACGTGATCGTGATGCCGTGATAGGCGCCCTGACGCGAGATGAAGGTCTTCTTCTCGGGCTTGCCGCGGGCGTTGTTGTAGTACCAGATCAGCTTGACGACGGTGTCGTTGGCCTCCGATCCGGAATTCGTGAAGAAGCACCGCTTCAGCCGGTCGGGGGACATCTGCACCAGGCGTTCCGCCAGGAGGATCGCCGGCTCGTTCGACTTGTGCGAGAAGGAGTGATAGTAGGGCAGCTTGAGCAGCTGCCTGTACCCGGCCTCCGCGAGACGCTTCTCACCGAAGCCGACGGCGACGCTCCATAGGCCGGCCATCGCCTCGATATACCTGTTCCCCTGGTCGTCGATGACGTAGATGCCTTCCCCGCGATCGATGATGATCGGCCCGATCTCCTCGTGCTTGCGGGCGTTGGTTACCGGATGAAGTAGATATTCGACGTCCTTGGCATAAAGGGAATTCAGTCTGTCAGACATGCCGGCCTTCCTTGGTTCTGGGGTTCGTTGAGGAGGGATCGGGATCCTTCAGTCGGCGGAACGCTCGCCGGCCGCGGACACAGGGTCTCGGCAATGGGCGCGTCCTTCAGTCTCTCATGGCTCACCCTGAAAATATCGTTTCAAGATCCGCCGGACTGCCGAGGCCGAGATCGCCCCCGGTGCTTCGATCTCATCCGTTTCCGGTTCCTATAGCTCCCTGCCTGAGGCGCGATTTCAACCGGTTTCCGTGCCTGCGGCGGAAATCCACGGGGTGATAAGTCCTCCCGACGGGAAGAATATGCGGATGCGCCTCCAGACGGCGTCGTCTTCCTGAGAATCGGCCGCGGGGCGAAGGCGCGGATGGGCTGCGGC
>JAJUFW010000640.1 GCA_029263555.1 Alphaproteobacteria bacterium | reverse complement strand
GATCGAGACCGACACGCCGTCCCTGATCGCCTGCCGGACGGTGATCGGCTTCGGCGCGCCGACCAAGGCCGGCAAGTCCTCGAGCCATGGCAGCCCGCTGGGCGCCGAGGAGATCGAGGGCGCCCGCCGCAATCTGGGCTGGTCCCACCCACCCTTCGTCGTTCCGGACGAGATCCTGGCCGCCTGGCGCGCCGTCGGACAGCGCAGCGGCAACATTTACGGCGCCTGGTCCGAGCGGCTGGCCAAGGCCGACCCGGCCCTGCGCGAGGCGTTCACCACGGCGATCGAGGGCCGCCTGCCGCAGAACCTTTCCGCGCTGGTCAACGAGTTCAAGCGCGGCGTCGCGGCCGAGCAGCCGAAGCTCGCCACCCGCGCCGCCTCGGGCAAGGTGCTCGACGTCCTGGTTCCGGCGGTGCCGGAGATGATCGGCGGCTCGGCCGACCTCACCGGCTCGAATAACACCAAGACCAAGGTGTCGAACGACATCTCGGCGGGGAACTACGGTGGCCGCTACGTCAATTACGGCGTCCGCGAACACGGCATGGCCGCGGCGATGAACGGCATGGCGCTGCACGGGGGCATCATCCCCTACGCCGGCACGTTCCTCACCTTCGCGGATTACTGCCGCCCGTCGATCCGCCTGTCCGCGCTGATGCACCAGAGGGTCGTCTACGTGATGACCCACGACTCGATCGGGCTGGGCGAGGACGGACCGACCCACCAGCCGATCGAGCATCTGGCATCGCTGCGCGCCATTCCGAACCTGCTGGTCTTCCGCCCGGCCGATGCGGTCGAAACCGCCGAGGCCTGGGAGCTGATGCTCCGCAACGAGAGCGGCCCGTCCGTCATAGCGCTCACGCGCCAGAACCTGCCGACGCTCCGGACCCGTCACACGGACGAGAACCTGACCGCCAAGGGCGCCTACGTGCTGGAGGAAGCCCAGGCGCCGGCCAAGGTGACGCTGCTCGCCACCGGCTCGGAAGTCGCGATCGCGGCCGAGGCGCGCCGGCTGCTGGAGGCAGAGGGCATCGGCGCCCGCGTCGTCTCCATGCCGTCCTGGGAACTGTTCGAGCGACAGGACGCTTCGTACCGGGAATCCGTCCTCGGCCCGGGCACGGTCCGGGTCGGGATCGAGGCGGCCTGCCGGCTTGGCTGGGACCGCTGGATCGGCGCGGACGGGGCCTTCGTCGGAATGGCCGGCTTCGGCGCCTCCGGCAAGTACGAACAGCTTTACGAGCATTTCGGCATCACCGCCCGGCACGTGGTGGCGGCGGCGAAGGAGCGGCTCTGACGCTCGCCGGCCGCCAACGGGGCCGACATCAGGACCTGCAAGGAGGAACAGAAAATGGCTGTCAAGGTTGCGATCAACGGTTTCGGCAGGATCGGGCGGCTGGTGCTCCGCGCGATCTATGAAAGCGGCCGCAAGGACATCGAGATCGTTGCGATCAACGACCTGGCCGACGTGAAAACCAACGCGCATCTGCTGAAGTACGACAGCGTGCATGGGCGCTTCCCCGGCACGGTCGAGGCCCGCGAGGGTGCGCTGGTCGTCAACGGCGACGAGATCAAGGCCCTGCAGGAGCGCGACCCGGCGAAGCTTCCCTGGGGCGATCTGGGCGTCGAAATCGCCTTCGAATGCTCCGGCGTGTTCACGAAGCGTGACGACGCAGCCAAGCATCTGACCGCCGGCGCGAAGAAGGTCCTGATCTCGGCCCCCGCCACGGACGAGGACATCACCGTCGTCTACGGCGTCAATCACGACCAGCTGAAGGCGGAGCACAAGATCGTCTCCAACGCGTCGTGCACGACCAACTGCCTGGCCCCGGTCGCCCATGTGCTGCACGAGGCGATCGGCATCGAGCACGGCTTCATGACGACGATCCACAGCTACACGGGCGACCAGCGGATCGTCGACACGATGCACAAGGACCTGCATCGCGCCCGCGCCGCCGCGCTGAACATCATCCCGACCTCGACCGGCGCCGCCCGTGCCGTCGGCAAGGTCCTGCCCGAACTGAAGGGCAAGCTGGACGGTGTGGCGATCCGCGTGCCGACGCCGAATGTTTCGGTCGTCGATCT
>JAJUFW010000496.1 GCA_029263555.1 Alphaproteobacteria bacterium | reverse complement strand
GATCAAGCGCTACGGCGCGGTCGAGGTGCTCAAGGGCATCGACATCGAGGTAGAGGACGGGGAATTCCTGATCCTGGTGGGGCCATCGGGCTGCGGCAAGTCGACCCTGCTCAACATGATCGCCGGCCTGGACACGATCACGGACGGTGAGATCGCGATCGACGGTCAGCGGGTGAACGAGAAGCACCCGAAGGACCGCGACATCGCCATGGTCTTCCAGTCCTACGCGCTCTACCCCAATATGACGGTCGAGGAGAATATCGGCTTCGGCCTGGAGATGCGCGGCGTGCCGAAGCCCGAACGCCAGAAGGCGATCGAGCGCGTCGCCCGGCTTCTCCAGATCGAGGCGCTCCTCAAGCGCAAGCCGAGCCAGCTCTCCGGCGGCCAGCGGCAACGCGTCGCCATGGGACGCGCCCTCGTCCGCGATCCCAAGATCTTCCTTTTCGACGAACCGCTCTCGAACCTGGACGCGAAGCTGCGCGTCGAGATGCGGACCGAGATCAAGAAGCTGCACCAGCGCCTGGGCACCACGGTGGTCTACGTCACCCATGACCAGATCGAGGCGATGACGCTCGCCACCCGGATCGCCGTGATGCGTCATGGCGAGATCCAGCAGCTCGGCACGCCGCGGGAAATCTACGACCGCCCGGCCAACACCTTCGTCGCACGCTTCATGGGTTCGCCGCCGATGAACCTGATCCCGGCCCGTCTCGTGAACGGCGGCGGCAGCGGCTACGGCGTTTCGGTGCGGCGGCCCGACGGTCAGGACCTGGAACTGGCGTTGCCCGAAGCCAACGGGGCCTACGCCCACTATGTCGGCCGGGAGGTGTTGCTGGGCCTGCGGCCGGAATGCATCTCGGATCCACAGAGCCTGAACGGCGCTTCCAACGCAATCCAGCAGGCCGAATGCCGGATCGAGGTGGTCGAGCCGACCGGCCCCGACGTGGTCGCAATCATCGAGATGGGCGGACGCGAAGTGACCGCCCGCCTGCGCGCCGATGCCGAAGCCCGTCCGGGCGACCGGACGCAGCTTGCCATCGACATGAGCAAGGCGGTCCTCTTCGACACCGAGACCGAGCGCCGCATCGCCTGATCCGACAAGGCCGGGCTGGCTGGCACGAATAGCTTGTCGATCGTCGTCTCTGCCCGACCCCGGCCCGGCGTCGGGCACAAGGGTCCTAGACCCGACCGACTGTCTGCTCCATGGCGGCCTCGGCCTCCAGGCTTTCGCGGTCGCGGCCGATCGTCACGATGGCGAGCGTCCTCCCCGCCCGGCGGAAGGCGAGCCGGCAGTCCCCCGCCTCGATGTCGCCATCGATTTCGATGTCGTCCCATTGCCGGGCATAGCCGACATAGGAAATCCGGCGGCCATACTGCCGCGTCCAGAAGAACGGGATGTCCCTGTAGGGCTCGCGCAGGCCGAGCATGTTCCGGGCGGCGGTCTGGCCCTGGCGTTCGGCGACGACCCAATGCTCCACCCGGATCCGCTCTCCCGTCAGGGGATCGGGCCATCGGGCGATATCGCCGGCCGCGAATATCCCCGGTACGCTCGTCTCCAGGAACTCGTTCACAAGCACGCCGCCGTCGACCGCCAGCCCCGCGGCCTCGGCAAGGTCGATCGCCGGGCGGACGCCGATGCCGACGAGCACGAGATCGGCGGCAATCCTCTCTCCCGCCTCGATGGTGACCTCGTCCTGTCCTATCGCCGTGACGGTCTTGCCCAGGTGAAAGACGACGCCGTTCCGTTCGTGCAGACGGCGGATATGGTCGCCGAGCGCTTCCCCCAGCACCCGTTCCATCGGCCGCGCCTCGGGCGCGACCACATGGACGTCGAGCCCGCGGTTGCGCAGGGACGCCGCCACCTCCAGGCCGATGAAGCTGGCGCCGACGACCAGCACCCGCCGGGCATCCTCTGCGCCCTCGATGATCCGGCGGCAGTCGGCCAGGGAGCGGAGATAGTGAACATGCGGCCGATCATGGCCCGGGACGTCGAGCCGCCTCGGCTCGGCCCCGGTTGCGAGAAGTAGGCCGTCGAACGGCACCGTCGTCCCGTCGGAAAGCCGGAGATGCCGGACGTCCGGGTCGATCGCGATCACCCGCGTTCCAAGCCGCAGCTCAATGCCGTGACTGTCGTAGAATTCCGGCGGCCGCAGCGGGATCCATTCGTCCGGCGCCTCGCCCGCGAGGTAGTCCTTCGACAGGTTCGGCCGGTCGTAGGGCGCGGCGTCGTCGGCGCTGATGATCACGATCGGCCCGCGATAGCCCTGGGCCCGAAGCGTTTCCGCGGCGGCATTGCCTGCGGCGCCACCGCCCAAGATCACGACGCTGGCCGGGCCGAACGCCGGCGCCGCCGGCGCACGGTTACGCTTTTCCAGCACATGGATCATGCCGTCGCGCCGCTCGACCCGCCAGCAGGGCAAGGGGTCGAGGGCCGGCGCCCGGAGAACCGCGCCGCTTCTCAGATCGAAGCAGGCGTGATGCCAGGGGCAGCGGATCGTCTCGCCGACGATCAGGCCCTCGGCCAAAGGGCCGCCATAATGGGTGCAGGCTGCGCCGATCGCGAAGAATTCCTCGCCGCGCCGGACAAGGAGGACCTCCTCGCCACCGACATGGCCCTTGATTGCCGAACCGTCGGCCAGCCGATCCGAAGGTATGCCCAGCGCGAGATCGGGACCCGGGACTGCCTGCTCGTCACCCATGCCGCCCTCCCTGTCGTCGGAAATGCCTTCCGGGGATGACATAGGAACGCTTGAGGCAGGAACTTCGGCCCCTGCCGGCCGAAGCTCCTGCAGGCCTCCCGGGACGGGGCGCGGGCGCCTGTCCCCCCCCTGTAGCCGGACACATCAAACCGG
>JAJUFW010000211.1 GCA_029263555.1 Alphaproteobacteria bacterium | reverse complement strand
CGTTCAGGCCTGGATCGATCTTGCCGCTTGCCCCGGGCGGCACGATCTGATGATCTCGCTCGACCGGCGCTGCCATGTCCGCAACACGGACTTCCGCGGCGGCTGCTCCCCGGCCGGAGAGAATTGAAGCGTCGGGAATCCGTACGCGGCAGCCAGGGGATCCGGGCGAAGGCGATGCCTTCCTCCTCCAGCTCCTTGGCCTCGGCGTCGCTGGCCTCGCCGTAGATGTCCCGGCGCTCCGTCTCGCCGTAGTGGATCTTCCGGGCTTCCTCGGCGAAACGGTCGCCGACATAGTCGAAATTGCCCTCGATATGGGCGCGCAGTTCGGCCAGGCGTTCCTGCATCGCCGTCATGAAGGCGCGGCGACGGGCTTCCGCATGGTCCCGGGGGCGCGCGATGTTCGGCGCCATCGGCGCCTTGACGATGTCGCGGTCACCGCAGATCGGGCAGACCACTTCCTTCGCGGCTGCCTGACTGTCGAATGTTGCGCCGTCCTTGAACCACGCTTCGAACACGTGGCCGTCCTGGCAGCGAAGATTGAAGCTGATCATCGGTCGTCGCATGGCCCAGAATGGTAGGACCTTAATTACTCCATTTTTAATGTGTTGCGGAACCGGAAACGGCAAGATGCTCATACATGGCGGCCAGACGCCTTCGCAATGGGTCATGCGCTTCGCACCGCTGGTGCCGAAGCCCGGACCGGTGCTCGACATCGCCTGCGGCAGCGGTCGGCATCTGCGGCATTTCCTGTCCCTCGGATACCAGGGCGTCGGGGCCGACATCGATACGCGGGGCGTCGCCGATCTGGCCGGCGAACCGGGGGTGGAGATCGTGGCCGCGGACCTGGAAGGCGGCCCCTGGCCTTTCGGCGCGCGCCGGTTCGCCGGGGTCGTCGTCACCAACTATCTTCACCGGCCTCTGGTGCCCGTGCTTCTTGACGCGCTGGCGCCGGGCGGCATCCTGATCTACGAGACCTACGCCCGGGGCAACGAGCGGTTCGGACGGCCGTCCAGCCCTTCGTACCTCCTGCGGGCGAACGAACTTCTGGAGCTTGCCGCGGGGCGGCTTCACGTCATCGCCTTCGAGCAGGGGGAGGTCGCCTCGCCGAAGGCGGCGGTCGTCCAACGGATCGCCGCCGTCGCCGACCTGGCCCCGGGCCGGGGGCTGGACGGCGATCCGGAACCACGGCCGCTGCCGGCCGTCTGAACCCGCGGCGATCACGGAGCTGAAAGGAGGCAGTCGGATGGACAAGGTGGCCTGGGGCGTGCTGAGCACAGCGAAGATCGCCGTCACGAAGGTGATCCCGGCCCTGCAGCGATCCGAGCGATGCCGGGTTGTCGCCATCGCCTCCCGCGACGGTGAGCGGGCGCGCGCCGCCGCCGAAAGGCTGGGGATCCCCAGGGTCCACGACAGCTACGAGGCGCTGCTGGCGGATCCCAATGTCGAGGTCGTCTACAACCCCCTGCCCAACCATCTGCACGTTCCCTGGACGATTCGCGCGGCCGAGGCAGGCAAGCACGTGCTGTGCGAAAAGCCGATCGCACTCACCGCCGAACAGGCGAAGGAACTGCTGGACGTCCGCGACCGCACCGGGGTGCGGATCCAGGAAGCCTTCATGGTCCGGACCCATCCCCAATGGCTGAAGGCTCGGGAGCTCGTCCGCTCCGGCGCGATCGGGGAACTCAGGGCGGTCCAGGGCTTCTTCAGCTACTTCAATGTCGACCCCGGCAACATTCGGAACCAGGCCGGGATCGGCGGCGGCGGCCTTCTCGACATCGGCTGCTACCCGGTCACCCTGTCGCGCTTCATGACCGGGCAGGAGCCGGACCGGGTCCTGGCCCTGATCGACCGCGATCCGGAAATGGGCATCGATCGCCTGGGCAGCGCGATCCTGGTTTTCGGAAGCGTTCAGGCGAGCTTCGTCTATTCGACCCAGCTTGTCGCCTTTCAGCGCATGCGCTTCTTCGGGACCGGGGGCCATCTGGAGGTCGAAATCCCGTTCAACGCGCCGCCCGACCGCCCCTGCCGCCTGCTCCTGGACAGGAAGGGGGGCATCTTCGGTGACGCGGCGGAGACGATGGAACTGCCGGTCTGCGACCAGTATGCCGTTGCCGGCGACGCGTTCTCGACGGCTCTGCGCGACGGGGCTCCCCAGCCGATCCCGCTGGAGGACGCGATCCTCAACATGCGCGTGATCGACGCACTGTTCCGTTCGGCCGAAAGCGGCGGGTGGGAGAAGCCCTGATTTCGTTGGGCGGGCCGGGCCGGCTATTCGCCCGCCTGTCTCAGCTCCGCCGCCAGGGGGACCGGGCCTTCGAAGGACCGGTCGTGGCGAAGCGCCGGCACCATTCGCCGCGCCTCATCGACAAGCGCGAGGTCCAGGTCCGCCGTGATGATCCCGACGTCCTCGCCGGCATCGGCCAGGATCTCGCCCCAGGGGGCCACGATCAGCGAATGCCCGTAGGTCCGCCGCCCGCCGTCATGGGTTCCCGTCTGGGCGGGCGCGATCACGAAGCAGCCGGTTTCGACAGCCCGCGCCCGCAGCAGCAGGTGCCAATGGGCCTGGCCGGTCGGCACGGTGAACGCCGCCGGCACGGCAAGGATGTCGGCGCCGGCCTTGGCCAGCGCCCGGTAGAGATAGGCGAAGCGGACATCGTAGCAGATGGTCATGCCGAGCCCGGCCCGCCCCCCGGGCGCCGCGACCGGCGCGACGACGGCCCGCTCGCCGGGCCGGAAGGTCGCGCTTTCCCGGTAGCTCTCGCCGTTCGGCAGATCCACGTCGAACATGTGGATCTTGTCATAGGTCGCGACCAGCCGGCCGGAAGGATCGAACAGCAGGCTCCGGTTCGCGATCCGGCCGTCCTCCAGCAGGACGGCGATCGATCCAGCGAGGATCGTCGCCCCCGTTTCCCGGGCCAGATCGGCAAAGAAGGGAACCGCCGGATGGCTGTCCTGCGGGCGCGCCCTCTCCAGGACCTTGGCCCGCCCCTGGACGACCATGGACACGTTCTCGGGAAGGGCGATGAGGTCGGCCCCGGCATCCCGGGCGCGACGCACCAGGGTCCCTGCCGCCTCCAGATTCGGTGCGATCTCGGGACCCGCGTTCACCTGCACACAGGCAACTTTCAGCGTCCCGGTCATCCCTCAGCTCTCCGTCAGTAGCGGGTCTAGCTTGCCTGCCCGATCCAGCGCATAGAGGTCGTCGCAGCCCCCGACATGGGTGCCGTCGATGAAGATCTGGGGCACGGTGTTGCGCCCCTGCGCACGTTCCCGCATCTCGGCCCGGCGGGCCGGGTTCGCGGCCACGTCAATCTCTTCGAAGCTCACGCCCTTCTTCTGAAGAAGCTGCTTCGCCATGATGCAATATGGACAGTACGGGGTCGAATAGACGGTGACAACAGGCATGGGAATCCTCGATCAGGCTTCCGTCCGGATGGCCGGGGCAGCCGAATAGGCGTCGGACGAAGCCGCGGCTTCGTTCCATATCAGATGGCGATGAAGCCGTCAGCGGGCAGGAGGGCGGAACGTCGCGGGCTTTGGCGCTGCCGGCGCGCAGGCAAAGGCGCCGGCTATTCCGCGCCCCCGACCCGGAAGACCTTGGCCAGAAACTCGGCGACGGCACGGTCGGACTTGGCCCGGACAGCGTCGTCCCGGCCGATCAGATAGCCGTCCCGGCCGACGCAGAGGCCCAGCATCACCCGGCGCGTCCAGGGGCCTGCCATCGGGATGCCGAGGCTCCCGTCCCTGATCGTAAGATCGCGCCCGACCCTGAAGGCGCAGTCGTCGAGCAGCCGGCCGATCCGGCGGGGTCCGTTGCGCGATCCGTCCCATTGATGATAGGCGCCCTCGTAGACCTCGATCCTGACGGACGAGCCTCCCTGCTCCAGCTCGGCGGCAAGCGTCGCGCAGCGCCGGGCGTCGATCAGCTCGTCCGCGCTTCCCCAGGCCATCAGGACCGGCGCTCTGGTCGTGACCGGATCCTCGAAGGACGCAATGCAGGGACCGTAGAAGGCGATATGGCCGGCGAAACGTGCCGGCCCCAGGCTGTATGCGGCGGCGAACCGGTCGGCTACCGAGGCGTTCGCGGCAAGAATGCTGGCCATCGCGCCATAGGAGAATCCCCAGATGGCGACCCTGGAGCCGTCGATCTCCGGCCGGTCGGC
This sequence comes from Alphaproteobacteria bacterium, assembly GCA_029263555.1. GTDB lineage: Bacteria > Pseudomonadota > Alphaproteobacteria > DSM-16000 > Inquilinaceae > JAJUFW01. The sequence continues at coordinate 1,598 of JAJUFW010000211.1, read as the reverse complement.
AAGCCAGGCCAGCGTCGCAAAGGCATCCGCCAGGGCCATGGTCTCGGTAATCTCGACGATCCGTTCGGTGAACCCGCGCGCGATATGGCGGCGCGCCCGGAACACGTCGACGACGGCGGCCCCGATGCCCATGGCGGCGAGTTGGCGGGCATAGGTCGGCTCGCGGGCCTCCACGACACCGGCCGCGCCGTGCAGCAGAACGACGGCCGGCGCCGGGCGGGACGCGTCCGCGCCGACCGGCGGAAAATATCGGACGAGCGCGGCGGTCTCCGGCATGCCCGCGCCGATGTCGTCCGGGGCGAAGGGACTGTGGCTCGGGATCTCGACGCTGAGCTCGGCCGTCTCTCCGACGACGGGCCAGGGATCCGCGAAAATGGCGGGCTCCGCCGCGCCCGGCAAGGCGAGGAGCAGCGATGCCGCGACGACGGCCGCGGCGCAGCGCCGGTGCCTCATGAAGCGCCCAGCTTCTCGGTGAAGAAGTCGATCGTCCGTTGCCAGGCAAGCGCAGCCGCCTCGGCATCGTAGCGGGCAGGGGAGGTATCGTTGTGGAAGGCGTGGTTCGCCCCTTCGTACATGTAAACCGTGTGCTCCACCCCCGCGGCGGCGAGGGCCTCCCGGAAGGCGGGGACCCGCGCATTGATCCGCTCGTCCAGCCCGGCATAGTGCAGGAGCAGCGGGGCCTTGATCCGCGCGGCATCCGCCGGGTCGGGCGCCTGGCCGTAGAAGACGACCCCGGCATCGAGATCGGCATCGGCGACGGCAAGGCGGCCGATTACCCCGCCACCCCAGCAGAACCCGACGGCCCCGGCCCGGCCGTTGCCCAGCGGATGGCCCTTCAGGAAGGCGATTCCGGCCACCGCGTCTGCTGTCGTGTCCGCCGGATCCAGGCCCTGGATCATCTCGCGGGCCCGGTCCTCGTCGTCCGGGGTGCCGCCGGCGGGCGACAGGAAGTCCGGCGCGTAGGCGAGGAATCCGGCAAGCGCCATCCGCCGCGTCACGTCCTCGATATGGGCGTTCAGGCCGCGGTTCTCGTGGACGATCATGACTGCGGGGAGCCCGGTCCCCTCCGCGGGACGGGCGAGGTAGCCCCTCACCTCACCGGTCTTTCCCTGATAGACGGCCGTTTCGCTAGCAACTCTCGGATCGTCCGGGGCGACCGCAGCGGCCGCAGCCCGACGGGCTTCCAGAAGCGGCAGGATCGCCGCGGCGGCCGCCGAACCGCCGGCAAGCGCCGCCAGACGTTCCAGGAAGACCCTGCGGTCCAGCGGCGCGTGGGTGTATTCGTCGTAGAGATCGATGATCCTCTGGTCCACGGGGCTGTTCCTCCCTTCCGAACGATATCAGACGCGAGACGAGGCCGAGGGCGTTCCGCGGAGTGCCCCCGCGCTCAGGCCGCGGGACGCAGAACCCGGGCCAGGGTCACCACCATGACCGTGCTGGCGCCGGCGCGCTTGAGGACGCGGGCGCATTCCTCCACGGTCGCGCCCGTCGTGAAGACGTCGTCGACCAGCAGGACACGCCTGCCCGCGACCATCGGGCTGCGGGACGGCCGGACGGCGAAGGCCCCCCGGACGTTGCGGACCCGCGCCGATCGCCCG
>JAJUFW010000427.1 GCA_029263555.1 Alphaproteobacteria bacterium | reverse complement strand
GCCCTGTTCATGAGCCAGGCGGCCTACAGCGAGGAAGACATCCGCGCGATGACGGATGAATTCGTCGCCGGCCATCCGGATGTTAGCGTCAATCTGGAGTTCGTGCCCTATGAGGCGCTGCACGACAAGATCGTGCTGTCCCAGGGTGCTGGATCCGGCGGTTACGACGTCGTGCTCTTCGACGTCATCTGGCCGGCGGAATTCTCCCAGTTCGGCCTGCTTCAGGACGTGACCGACCGGATTCCCGAGAGCTATCAGGAAGGTGTCCTGCCGGGCGCCTGGACCACGGTGGAGTATGAGGGCCGGCGCTACGGCCTGCCCTGGATCCTCGACACCAAGTACCTCTTCTACAACGAAGAGATGCTGAAGGCCGCCGGCTTCGACGCGCCGCCGAAGACCTGGGAAGAGCTTCTGCAGCAGGCCCAGGCGATCAAGGACCAGGGCCTGGTCGAGTTCCCGATCGTCTGGAGCTGGGCGCAGGCGGAGGCCGTGATCTGCGACTATACGACCCTCCTGGCCGCCTTCGGGGGCGAGTTCCTGGACGCCGACGGCCAGCCGGCCTTCCATACCGGCGCCGGCCTGCAGGCGCTTCAGTACATGACCGGCTCGATCGAGAGCGGCCTCAGCAACCCGAACTCGGCCGAATATCTGGAGGAGGACGTCCGTCGCGTCTTCTCCAGCGGCCAGGCGGCCTTCGCCCTGAACTGGGCCTACATGTACAACCTTGCCAATGATCCGGCGGAATCGCAGGTCGCCGGCAAGGTTCGGGTCGCTCCCGCCCCCGGTGCCGAGGGTGTGAGCGAGGTCTCGGCCGTCAACGGCTCGATGGGCCTTGGCGTCACCTCGACCAGCGCCAATGCCGATCTGGCCTGGGAGTACGTCCTGCACCTGACCTCGCAGCCGGTGCAGAACCGGTATTCCCGCCTGAGCTTGCCGATCTGGGCGTCCTCCTACGGCGATCCCGAGGTCCGCAAGGACCAGGAGGAGCTTGTCGACGCGGCCCAGGTCTCGCTCGCGGCCATGTACCCGCGCCCGACCGTGCCGAACTACGTCGAAATGTCGACGATCCTGCAGCAGGCGATCCAGCAGGCGCTTCTGGGCCAGGCCGGTGCGGAAGAGGCCCTGTCCGATGCCGCTGCTCAGGCCGCCCGTCTCCGCTGAGGCTTGAAGCTGGTGCCCACCGGATTGCTGAAACGGAGAACCCGGACCGGGTGGCTGCTGCTCCTGCCGATGCTCGGCATCCTGGCGGTGGTGGTCGCCTATCCGTTCCTCCGGACCATCGTTCTTTCGTTTACCTCGGCACGCCTGGTGGGCACCGCTCCGCTCAAATGGGTCGGGCTCGAGAACTATGCCTATGCCCTGACCGATCCGGCCTTCCTAGCCGCGATCGGCCGGACCGCCATCTTCGTCGGCCTTTCCGTGTCGGCAGAGGTGATCATCGGCGTGCTGGTCGCCCTGCTGCTCAACCGCGAGTTCGTCGGCCGCGGCTTCATGCGGGCGCTGATCGTCCTGCCCTGGGCGCTGCCGACGGTCGTGAACGCCATGATGTGGCGATTGATCTACAGCCCCGACTTCGGCGCCCTTAACGCGGCCCTGACGCAGCTCGGGCTCGCCTCCGGATACCAGTCGTGGCTCGGCAATCCGTCCTCCGCGCTGGTCATGGTCGCCATCGCCGACATTTGGAAGAATTTCTCGATCGTCGCCCTGATCGCTCTGGCGGCGCTGCAGACGGTCCCGAAGGATCTCTACGAGGCGGCCACGATCGACGGTGCCGGGCCCTGGACGCGATTCTGGCGCATCACCCTGCCGGGAATCGTCGGGCCGCTCAGCGTCGCGCTGGTCCTGCGCACGATCGAGGCGTTCAAGGTATTCGACATCATCTATGTCATGACCCGCGGCGGGCCGGCCAACAGCACGAAGACTGTCAGCTTCTTCGTCTATCAGGAGGCCTTCGGCTTCATGCGGGCAGGCAGCGGCGCGTCCTATGCCCTCATCGTCGTGCTGATCGCGACCGTGTTCATCAGCCTCTACATCAATCTCGTCCGGCGGCAGGGACAGTCGGTATGAAACGCCTTACCCCACGCCGAATCGCCGAGCGCTGCTTCACCTACGGCGCCGTCCTGCTGCTTGCGGCCGTAATCCTGGGTCCGGTGTTCTGGCTGTTCATCATGAGCATCAGCACGACGGCGGACCTGACCACCGTGCCCCTGCGCTGGCTGCCGGAGAACCCTGATTGGTCCAGCTACCGGGCACTTCTCACGCTCGCACCGAACAGCCCGGGCGCGACCTTCCTTGCCGCCTTGACCAACAGCCTGCTGATCTCGATCGGCGCCACCGCCCTCTCCATCGTCGCGGCGGTGCCGGCTGCCTATTCCATTTCGCGCCTGCCGGGGAACCGGACTGCCGTGCTCGACGCGGCGATCGCCACCTTCATGATGCCGCCCGTCGCGATCGTCGTGCCGATCTACCTGCTGCTCTCGTCGCTCGGGCTCCTGAACACGAAGCTGGGGCTCGTGCTGGTCTACAGCACGATGCTCCTTCCGTTCACGACCTGGCTCATCAAGAGCAACTTCGACACGGTGCCCGTACAGATCGAGGAAGCCGCCATCATGGACGGCGCGGGCACATTTCGGGTGATCCGGAGCGTCATGCTACCCCTAACCGCCCCGGCCCTGGGTGCATCGGTCCTGTTCGCCCTGCTGCTGGCCTGGGATGAGTTCTTCTATGCCCTTCTGTTCACGAGCGATGTACGGGCCAAGACCCTGACCGTCGCCATCGCCGACTTCTCGGCCGGCCGGGTCGCCGACTACGCGCTCATATCGGCGGCGAGCGTCCTGGCGGCACTGCCGCCGGTCGTAATCGCCTTCTTTCTGCAGAAAAGCCTCGTCTCCGGCCTCTCGGCCGGCGGGGTGAAAGGATGATCTCCATGAACGAACCCCTGGCCGGAAACGGCCTTGCGATGCTCGAAGCCGAGATGGCCCGGCAACATGCCGACGCCCGCGCCTCCCTCGACGCGGCACGGCCGGTCATCGAACGGATCGTCAACTCGGTCGCCGAAACCGGGCGACTGATCCTGACGGGCATGGGCGCCTCCCATTACGGCAACCGTGTCGCCGAAACCGCCCTTCGCCGCGCCGGGATCGATGCAACCGCCATCCCCGCCTCCGAACTGCTGGGCGCGCCGGCCACCCCTTCCCGCCATACGCTGCTGCTCGTGTCGCAATCCGGCGAATCGGGCGAGATCGCGGCCTGGCTCGATCGCGCTTCCGGGACGGATCACGAATTCGGGCTGACCCTGGCGCCGACGAGCCGGCTGGGCCAGGCGCGCCTCTGCCTGATCGGCGCCG
>JAJUFW010000489.1 GCA_029263555.1 Alphaproteobacteria bacterium | reverse complement strand
TGCGCCCTTTCCCGGGACGGCGCTCTATGCTTGAACAAGCGCTTGATGGGGCGTCGCCATCGTTGACGGCCGTCACACCCCGGCGTCCTTCGTACTGGTTATAGATCGATCATGAGCGCTGTCGAGACTCTTCCCCGAACCCGGCTGTTCGTCGATGCCGATCTTGCGGCCGGCGCGGCTGTTTCGCTTAAGGACGGCCAGGCCCATTACCTGCGCAACGTGCTGCGCCTGGGCCCGGGCGCAGCCGTCCTGCTGTTCAACGGGCGGGACGGGGAATGGGTCGCGCGTCTCGACGCGGTCGGTCGGAGCGAGGCGTCGCTGACCCTCCTCGCGCAGTCCAGGCCGCAAGGGCCGGGGACCGATCTCTGGCTCTGCTTCGCGCCGGTCAAGAAGGCGGCCGTCGACGCGATCGCGGAAAAGGCGACCGAACTGGGCGCGTCCATGCTGCAGCCGGTGTTCACGGAGTTCACCGACGTGACCCGGGTCAACACGGAAAGGCTGCGCGCCCATGCGGTCGAGGCGTCGGAGCAGTGCGAGCGGCTGGACGTGCCCGAAGTGCGGGAGCCGGTGGGCCTGCGCGACCTGCTGCGGAACTGGGACGAGCGGCGGAGCCTCCTGGTCTGCGCCGAGGCCGGGCCGGCGCGGCCGATCGCAGAAGCCGCCCGGGCACTGCGGGGGCGGCCCGTCGCCTTCCTGGTCGGGCCGGAGGGCGGCCTGTCGCAGTCCGAACTTGACGCCTTTTCCAAACTGCCCTTTGTTCACCCGGTCGGTCTGGGGCCGCGTATCCTCCGGGCCGATACGGCGGTGCTCGCCGCGCTTGCTACCTGGCAGGCGATCAGCGGCGACGGTACCCGTCGCCCGCCCCGTCCGGAGACCGGGGCGGAGGTCTGACCCATGAACCGGTGCGCCGCGGACCCGCGGGCGCCAGCCGCGAACTAGAGGCAAGAGGACCATGTCCGCCCCTCCAACGAAGAGCGTCACCCCGGTCACCGGCAAGGCGCAGCTGGCCGAATATCTGGAATCCGGTTGCAAGCCGCGGTCGGCATGGCGGATCGGGACCGAGCACGAGAAGTTCGCCTTCCGGCTGCGCAATCTGAGCCCGGTGCCCTTCGACGGTCCCGACGGCATCGAAGCGCTGCTCAAGGCGTTGACCCGGTTCGGTTGGCAGCCGGTCGAGGAGAACGGGCGCGTCATCGCGCTCGACGGCGTCAAGGGCGGCAGCATCACGCTCGAGCCCGGCGGGCAGGTGGAACTGTCCGGGGCGCCGCTCGAGACCATCCATCAGACCTGCGACGAGGTGCACGAACATCTGCGCCAGGTGAAGGAGATCGACCGGGAACTGGGCCTCGGGATGATCGGCCTCGGCTTCCATCCGAAATGGCGGCGCGACGAGGTGCCCTGGATGCCCAAGGGGCGCTACAGGATCATGCGCGAATACATGCCGAAGCGCGGGAATCTCGGGCTCGACATGATGACGCGGACCTGCACGGTCCAGGTCAATCTGGACTTCGAGAACGAAGCCGACATGGTAAAGAAGTTCCGGGTCAGCCTGGCGCTGCAGCCGGTCGCTACGGCGCTGTTCGCCAATTCCCCCTTCACCGAAGGCCGGCCGAACGGCTTCCTCAGCTACCGCAGCCAGGTCTGGACCGATACCGACCCCGACCGGACCGGTGATCTGCCCTTCGTTTTCGAGGACGGCTTCGGGTTCGAACGCTATGTCGACTACCTGCTCGACGTCCCGATGTATTTCGTCTACCGGGACGGCCGGTATATCGACGCCTCCGGGCAGTCCTTCCGGGACTTCCTCGACGGGCGCTTGCCGGCCCTGCCGGGCGAGGTGCCAGTCCTGTCGGACTGGGCCGACCACCTGACCACCGCGTTCCCGGAGGTCCGGCTCAAGAAGTATCTGGAGATGCGCGGGGCGGACGGCGGGCCGTGGCGGCGCCTGTGCGCGCTTCCGGCGCTCTGGGTCGGGCTGCTTTATGACAGCACGGCGCTGGACGCCGCCTGGGATCTCGCCAAGGACTGGACCCGGGAGGAGCGGGCCGCCCTCAGGACCCAGGTACCGAAGCTGGGGCTGGCGACGCCGTTCCGCGGCGGCACCCTGCGCGACCTGGCGCTGGAGGTGCTGGCGATCGCCCGGTCCGGGTTGGAGAACCGCGCCCGCCGTGACGGGTTCGGCGAGAGCGAGGCGCATTTCCTGAACGCCCTATTCGCGATCGCCGAATCGGGCGAAACCCCGGCGGATGAGCTCCTGCGCCGGTTCCGCGAGGAATGGAACGGGAGCGTCGATCCGGTCTTCCAGGAATACGCCGACTGACGGTCGCGCGGGGCCGCGGCCCGAAGGCCGGGGCGGCTTCAGGCCGCCGTGCCCCCGACCGTCAGCCCGTCGATCCGGAGCGTCGGCTGGCCGACCCCGACCGGAACGCCCTGGCCTTCCTTCCCGCAGGTGCCGATCCCGGGATCGAGCCGCAGGTCGTTGCCGACCATGCCGACCTTGGTCAGGCAGTCCGGGCCGTTGCCGATGAGGGTCGCGCCCTTCACCGCCGGGCCGATCCGGCCGTTCTCGATCAGATAGGCCTCGGAGGCGGAAAAGACGAATTTGCCGCTGGTAATGTCGACCTGGCCGCCGCCGAAATTGACGGCATAGATGCCTTTCTTGACGGAGGCCAGGACCTCCTCCGGCGTATGATTGCCGTTCACCATGACAGTGTTGGTCATGCGGGGCATCGGATGATGGGCGTAGCTCTCGCGGCGTCCGTTGCCGGTCGGTTTCATGCCCATCAGCCACGCGTTAATGCGGTCCTGCATCTAGCCGACCAGGATGCCGACCACGATCAGGACGGTTCGCTGGCTGGGCGTTCCCTCGTCGTCTACGGTGAGGGAGCCGCGTCG
>JAJUFW010000484.1 GCA_029263555.1 Alphaproteobacteria bacterium | reverse complement strand
TGGGCGGCCTTGCCGCCGGGTGCCGCGCAGAGATCGGCAATGCGAAGCCCGGCGACCGGACCGAAGAGGCGGGCGGGCAGGGCGGCGGCCGCGTCCTGCACCCACCATTCGCCCTCCTTGAAGCCGGGCAGCTCGACGACCGAGCCGCCGGCCGTCCGGCGCAGGGTTCCGGTCGGCATGATCTTGGCGTTGAGCCGCTCCGCCCAGGCGGCGGGATCGGTGCGGACCGTGATGTCCAGGGGCGCCTCCTTCAGATGGGCGTCGGCGATTCGGTGCGCGGCCTCGGCGCCGTAGGCGGCAACCCAGCTCTGCCACAGCCAGTCGGGGGTGTTGAGCCGCGGCGCGTCCTGGGCGGCGATCAGCTCCCGCCCCTCGCGGCCGAGACGGCGCAGGACGGCGTTGACCAGCCCCTTGAACCGGGGCATCCCCGCGGCCTCCACGAGATCCACGGAGGTCGCGACCGCGGCATGGGGCGGCGTCTCCAGGATCAGGAGCTGGGCGACCCCGAGGCGCAGGACATCGCGCACGGTCCCGGCGGCGGCGGGCAGGCCGCGCGTCACCGCATGATCGATCAGGGCGTCGACCTGGCCCAGGCGGCGCAGCGTGGTCGCGGTCAGGAGACGGGCGAAGGCCCGGTCGCGCGGGTCGAGCGCCTTGATTGCCGGCATCGACTCGAGCGCCTCGTCGAGCGGACGCCGGTGGTTCAGCACGGCTTGAAGAAGCGCAAGCGCGGCCCTGCGGGCCGCGAGTCCTTCGGGGGTCGGGTGGGTCATGCGCGCGGGTGTAGCCCGATTCGTGGCCGAACGCGACAGTTCGCTGAGGCCCATGGCTTGAGCTAAGCGTCGGAATGGGACAGAACCCGGGCCCGAGGCACGGACGAAGGGGGCAGGCGGTGACCGGCACAGGCGGGGTGGTCGAGCTTTTCGTATTCCGGCACGGGGAGACCGACTGGAATCGCGAGGGCCGGTGCCAGGGGCAGCTCGACATTCCGCTAAACGACACCGGTCGTCGTCAGGCAGAGGCGCTGGCGGCGGAACTGGTCGGCAGCGGCATCGAGGCGATCCTGTGCAGCGACCTCACCCGGGCCGCGGCGACGGGCCGTGTCGTGGCGGCTGCGCTCGGCGTGCCGATCGCGTTCGATCCGGGGCTGAGGGAAGCGCATCTGGGTGCGGCCCAGGGGCTGCTCTTCCGGGAGATCGCCGAACGCTACGGCCCGGATCTGGTCGATCACTGGCAGGGCGCCGCCAGCGACGCGGATCTCTCCTTTCCCGGCGGGGAGTCGGGCGCGGAGGTGACCGCCCGCGCCGTTGCCGCCATCGGACGCTTCTGCCGGCAGGCGCCCCTGTCGCGAATCGGGATTTCGACCCATGGCGGCGTCATGCGCCGCCTCGCGTCGGAATCGGCGCCCGGCCGGCCGCCGGTTCCGATCCCGAATGCCGGCCTCGTCCGGCTTGCCTTCGATCCGGTGGCGGGACGGCTGACGCCCGGGCTTGCCGTGCCCGTCGGCTGATCGCCCTTCCGCCCTGCGGACAAGTGCGTTAATCCGATCCGGCAGGGCCCGTGCGGCAGACGACCCAAGGAGGCGACCACCCATGGATGAGATCCGGACCTTCGACCCGACCGACCGCGCCGCGTACCGTCACTGGTCAGAAGAAAGGGTGCGCTTTGCGGATCTGGACGCCCTCGGCCACGTCAACAACAACGCGATCGGCGTCTATTTCGAAAGCGGTCGCCTGGAATTCTTCCGGACGGTGGGGTTGCACGAGGAGGGAACGTCCCAGGCCACGGTCGTGGCGCGCCTCGCCATGGAGTTCCTGGCCGAAATCCGGTACCCGAGCCGCCTGGACATCGGGACGCGGCCGGTCCGGGTCGGCCGCAGCAGCTTCACCTATCGCCAGGGGCTGTTCGTCGATGGACGCTGCGTCGCGACCGCCGAGACGGTCAGCGTTCTCTTCAATCTCCGGACCCGGCGTTCCGAGCCGCTGAGCGACGAGCAGCGGGGCCGCATCGCCGCCTGGCTCTGACCTGCCCCGGCCGGGCGCCGGTCACCAGACCGGGCCCAGATCGACCCCGTCCGCCTGCGGCGGCGACACGAGTCCGAGAAAGACCAGCGTCACGACGATCGACACCAGGAACATGGTGACGAGGGTCAGGGCGAAGTGCTTCGCCCGGTTTTCCGGCGGCACCCGCAGCACCATCGGTGTGTTGCGGTAGAGGATGACCAGCGCATAGATCAGGCCGGCAAAGAGGATCAGCGCGCCGACCAGCGGCATCACCGCCAGGGCGACGTAGAGCGGCGTCAGCGCCAGCGAGACGAGGGCGTAGCTGCTGTCGAAGTCCTGCCGGCCGCCGAACATGCCGGCGAAGATCTTCACGATTCCGGCAAGCAGCGCGATCTGCGCGAAATTCATGGCGACGTTGACCACGATGACGAGGAGCGCAAGCCCGACATTCAGCCCCGTCCCCGCGGTTGTCACGGTCAGCCAAATCCACTGGAAGGCGTAGGCGCTTACGGCGCTGCCGACCAGGAGCGGCAGCGTATGCTCGCGCGCGACCACCCGCCAGGGCGGCATCGGGGTCGTATGCTCCGCCAGCGTCGCATCGGGGCTGAAGATCATGCCCCGCACACGGCCGATGACTGCCGCGAGATCGACCATTCCTCAAACGCTCCATCCTAACCGGCGGCACGGGGCGGCGCCGGACTGCCCACCGTCCCGCGCATAATCATCATGCCCGACCGCTCGGGGCAAGCGGACCTTGCGCATGATCTCAGGGCATGGCAAGTGTCGCCGCCATGCATTTCCGCTCGCCGAAATCCCCTCTCCGCCGGCACAGCGAGGTCGAGCTCACGGTGTCCCGCCTGGGGGCGCGCGGCGACGGCATCGCCGAGCATCAGGGCGTCCCGG